>CBESNX010000082.1:0-6813 GCA_965531025.1 uncultured bacterium | reverse complement strand
AAAACCCTGGGTGCTGTCATTCGCCGCCACCGGCTCAAGCCGATAAAGATCCTCTTATTATAAAGCTAAAGTCGCCCCTGGGGGCAAAGGGGCAAGATTTCGTGCTCCATCGATCTGATTGCCCCACATATTGGCCTAGGAACTCTGGTTAGCTTGTCAATCCTTGACCCATCCGTTGTGCGCTAACGGACCGGTGCAAGGGCTATTGCTTCTGTGATGGAGGGCCGCACCGGGGGCTCCAGATCCTCTTGTTTCCGCTCCCCACCGGGCGGTGGCAATATCGCCCCAACCGATGCGCCAAACAGGCCGGAGCAAGCGGGCAAGAGCCCTTTTCCGTCGGCCTGTTCTCTCGCCTCGCAGCCGAACCGCCCCAGCGGCAGCGGCAGGCCGGCGTAGTCTGGATCCTTGGCCCGGGAGCCGTGGCGCCTCAAACCGGGGGCGGTGCTGCGAGAAGCGCCCGATCTTGCTCCGTCAATGGGCGATCGGCAATGCGGCGATAGTGGGCGCGAAAGATGCGCGCCGTGCGCTCCCAGGTAAACATGGCAACGCGACTTCGGCCGCGTTCGGCTAGGTGCCGACCTTGAGCGGCGCAACCAGACCGCGGAGCGCGGCGACGATGCTGAGCGCGGTAATGCGTCCGGTGCTGGGATTTTCCGCCGAGGGAACGTTCTCGATGGTCATGCGGAAGCGGGCGCTGTCCGCTTCCACCTCGATGTGATGGGTGTTGCGCGTCACTCCCGGGTCCGCCCAGATTTCGAGCCGGGTGCGGTCGGGGCCGATGCCCGCCAGGCTCAACGCCACCGCCACGTTGACATTGGCGGGGAAGCCCTTGATCCCCTCGCGGGCGCTGCCCTCGAACAGCTTGCGCGGCCTGCTAAGCCCGTCGAGCGAGATGCCGTGCGCCGCGAGGTAGGGGGCGCCGATAAGCGCGCCGGGGGGTTTGCGCGTCACCATTTTCACCGAGCGGATCTCTCCCTCGGCGGCGGCGCGCACCGCATCGAGGCCGATCAGCGCCCCGGTGGGGACGATGATTCGCGCCCCGCACTCGGCGGCGAGATCAATGAGATCGGGACGGGTGAGCAGGGCGCCGACGCTCGCCGGCACGAAGATCCGCCCTGCCCGGATGGCCGGCTCGGCGATCTCGGCAAACGCCGCCGCCGGCGCGCATTCAACGACCACGTCGGCGAGTCCCGGAAGCTCGCCCGGGTCCACGACCCGCGCCGGGCGCCGGAACCCGGACATCCGCCGCTCGGCCCTCGCCCGGTCGCGCGCGGAGACGGCGGCGAGGACAAGCCCATCGACGCCCGCATCCAGACGCCGCGCCACCGCTCCGCCGATGGCGCCGAAACCGCCGAGCCCGACGCGGACCGGCTGTCTAGCTGATGCCGTCATGACGAATCCTTGGAACGCCTAAAGCGGACTGGCCAGTTGCCGAGTAATAAGTTTAAGCTCCGCCACTATAAAACGGAACGCGAAGCGCCGCCGCACAATTTCCCGGCCCGGCGCGGCCCGGGCGGGAGGCGGCTTGAGTATTTTGTCATAACCGCCTAGTCTGGGACGACTCGATTGAACTTTGGTGAACTTTGGGAGGACCAAATGAGGAATCGGATTTATTTGATCGCCGCCGCGATCGCCGCCACCGGTTTGGCGGTCGCGCCCGCCACGGCGGCCGAGCTTCCCTGCGGCACGGCCAAGCTGATCGTGCCCTGGTCACCGGGCGGCGGCACCGACGTCGTTTTCCGGATCATCACGGAGGCCGCCAACAAGGCCGGCGCGAAGCCCCAGCTCCAGATCGTGAACATTTCCGGCCAGGGCGGCAACAAGGGCGCCAAGGAGGCGGTCAAGGCCAAGGCCAACGGCTGCACGCTCTTCGCCATCCATCAAAGCGCGATGAGCAGCTACTTCACCGGCCGGGTGGACTTCTCCTTCGAGGCGTTCGAGCCGGTCGCGCTCTTGACCCGGACCGCGCCGATCATCGGCGCCCATCCCGGCGTGCCTTACAAAAATGTCAAAGACCTGGTGGCGGCGGCGAAGGCGAAGCCGGGGACGATCCTCACCGGCGCCACGCTGGGCTCGACCAGCCAATTCTGGTTCCTGCTTCTCGAGGACGCCGCGGATATCAAGTTCAAATACGTGCCGTACGACGGTACCCGCCAGCGCATGACGGCGCTTCTCGGCAAGCATATCGAGATCGGCGAGATCAACCTGGCGGCCGCGGTGAAGTACATCCAGGGCGGCGACCTCAAGGCGCTGGGCATTTACACGCCGAAGCGCCATCCCCTGATCCCCGACGTGCCGACGCTGAAGGAGCAGGGGATTGACCTGGTCACGGGCACCGACCGCGGCATCGTCGCGCCGAAGGGCACGCCGAAGGCGGCCATCGCACAGTGGGCAAAGGTGTTCAAAAAAGCGGTGCAGGACCCCGCGGTGGTTTCATCGCTCGGGAGAAAGGGCACCGCGATCATCTTCAAGGGGAGTGACGCATACCGGACGTACATCGACAAGACCTTCGCCAAATGGAAACAGATCGCGAAGAAGGTGGGCGTCTACAAGCGGAAGGACTGACGTAGCAAGAATCGGGCGGCCTCCTCCCGCGTGGGGGAGGTGGCCGCCCGTGTCCGCCTTCAAGGAATATTCGATGATCGGCCGTGGGACACATCAATAGAGATACCGTCGTCGCCGTTCTCCTCCTGCTGATGTGCGGCGCCATTTATTGGGCGTCGTTTCACATCCTGGATATGGGTTTCGAGAGCATGGGCTCCTGGGTCTGGCCACGGGCCATTCTCGTCGTCCTGACGGCGTTCAGCCTCTTGTACCTCGTCCAATCGCTGCGCCGGCCGCCGGTGGCCGGCGAGCAGGAGACGGAAGGTACGGCCGTAAGACGCGGCGGGCTCAAGGGCTGGGTCACGGCCTACCGCAACCCGATCTGGTGTTTCCTCGCGTACGGGGCTTTCCTTGTCACGCTTCCTTATCTCGGCATGCTGATTGGCGGAATCCTCTTTGTTTTCGGGACGTTGACCCTCCTCGGGGAACGCGGTTTCAAAAGCCTTCTCATCCACGGCGCCATCGCCGTCTTCACGGTGGGCGCGATGTGGGCGGTCTTCACCTTCGGGCTCCGGGTCATCCTGCCCGAGGGAGAGATCTTCACCGTCCTCTAGGGATAGCTCAAGCCGTGATCATTGAAAACGTCTCTGCCGCCTTTGGCGCCTTGTTCGACATCCAGACCATGGCGCTCATGGTGCTCGGCGTCGCGGCGGGGCTGATCGCCGGCGCGATCCCCGGCTTCACCATCACCATGGCGGTGGTGCTGACCCTGCCCTTTACCTTCGGCATGCCGCCGATCCAGGGGCTCGCCACCATGATCGGTGTCTTCGTCGGCGGGCTCTCGGGCGGGCTGATGTCGGGCATCCTGACGGGCATTCCCGGCACGCCGTCCTCGGTCGCCACCACCTTCGACGGCTTCCCGATGGCGCGCAAGGGCCGGCCGGGGCTGGCGCTCGGCATCGGCGTGTGGTCCTCGTTCTTCGGCGGCGTGATCAGCGCCGTGATCCTGATGACCCTGGCCCCACAGCTCGCCAGGATCGGGCTCGAGTTCGGCCCCTGGGATTTCTTCTCGCTGGTGCTGTTCGCGCTCACGATCACCGCGAGCCTCGCCGGCGAAAATATCTTGAAGGGCCTGATCGCCGGCGCGCTCGGTGTCCTCGTGGCGACGATCGGCGAGGACGACATCAACGGCGTGGCGCGGTTCAATTTCGGCAGCGACGCGCTCAAACAGGGGTTCGATTTTCTTCCGGTGCTGGTGGGCCTCTTCGCCTTCAGCCAGCTCTTGAGCGACGTGCGGGAGACGGCGAAGGCCCGCGAGCCCTTGATGCCGCGGGGCGCCAAGGCCGTGCGCATCGAGCATGCGCGGGCGATAAGGGAGATCCTCACCCGCACCGGCAATTTGCTGCGCTCCTCCTTGATCGGCGTGTTCACCGGCATCCTGCCCGCCGCGGGAGGGTCGATCTCCAACATCCTCGCTTACGACCAGGCCAAGAAGGCGTCGAAGAAGCCGGAGGATTTCGGCACCGGCATCCCGGACGGCGTCATCGCGCCTGAGGCCGCCAACCACGCCACCGCCGGCGGCGCGCTGATCACCATGATGGCGCTCGGCATCCCGGGCGACATCGTAACCGCGATCATGCTGGGCGCGCTCCTGATCCACGACGTGGTGCCGAGCCCGTCCTTCATCGGGGACGAGCCGGTTATCGCGTATTCCATCTTCCTCGCCTTCTTCATTGCCAACTTCATCATGGTGGGCCTGCAGGCCGTGTGTCTGCGCGCCTTCATCATGGTGACGCGGATGCGCATGTACGTGCTCGCCGCGGTCATTCTCGCCTACTGCGGGATCGGCATCTTCGCGCTGCACAACGTGACGTTCGACCTCTGGACCCTGTTGATCTTCGGCATCATCGGGTATTCCATGAAGACCCTGGGCTTCCCGCTGGCGCCGATGATTCTCGGCGTGGTGCTGGGCAACATCGCCGAGCTCAACCTGTCCCGGGCGTTTGCCACCAGCGACGATCTGACGCTGTTCTTCACCCGGCCCTGGTCGCAGTTCTTCCTGATCCTCGGCGCCTTTTCGATATTCTTCCCGTGGTTTCAGAAGGCCCGCGGGACGGCGAAGTGGACGCTGTTCTACCCGGCGCTGATGTCGTTTGCGCTCTCGCCGCCGCTGTTCCTGATGGGCGGCGTGGTGCGGCCGGCCCTGGGCACGATGTTGATCGCACTCGGCGCGTACCTGCTTTGGGGTCACGCCCGCAACGGCTGGCGGCTGGAGATGCCCGTGGAACAGAGGGCGGACTTGAAAGAGACCTAGGCGCCTTCGCCGCGAAACGGAAACGGAGAAAGCGGATCAGATGAGGAACTTCGAGCTGCCGGGCCGCTCGCCGGTCCACTCCTTGAACGGCATGGCCGCCACTTCCCAGCCGCTGGCGACGCTGACCGCGCTCAACGTGCTCCAAGGCGGCGGCAACGCGATCGACGCGGCGGTGGCGGCCGCGGCCGTGCAGTGCGTGGTGGAGCCCCAGTCGACGGGCATCGGCGGCGACTGCTTCGTGCTCTTCGCGCCTAACGGCGGCGAGGTGATCGGGTACAACGGGTCGGGACGGGCGCCGGCGGCGGCGAGGCCGGAATGGTTCGCCGAACGCGGCATCGCGAAGATCGAGCCGCATTCGCCCCACGCGGTCACCGTGCCCGGCGCCATCGACGCCTGGGCGCGGCTGGTCGAGGACCACGGCACGAGAAGCCTCGGCGAGCTGCTTGGCCCCGCGATCGCGTTCGCGCGGGACGGCTATCCGGTGCATGCGCGCACGGCTTTTGATTGGCGCATGAAGGTCGAGACGCTGAGCCACGACGCCACCGCGGCCCGCATCTACCTGCCGGACGGCAAGCCGCCGGAAGCGGGGAGCCTGCACCGCCAGCCGGAGCTCGCCGAGACCCTGAGCCGCATCGCCGAGCACGGCCGCGACGGCTTTTACACCGGGCCGGTCGCCGAGGACATCGTTTCCCACTTGAAAAGCCTCGGCGGGCTGCACAGCCTCGAGGATTTCGCCGCAGCCGAAGGCGAGTACGTCGCCCCGATCACGACCGTCTATCGCGGTTACGAGGTCTACGAGTGCCCGCCCAACGGCCAGGGCATCGTGGCGCTCATGATGCTCAACATCCTTTCCGGGTTCGCGCTCAACGAGCTGGAACCGCTCTCGGTGGAGCGCCTGCATTTGCAAATCGAGGCGGCGCGGCTCGCCTACCGGGAGCGCGACGCCGTGCTCGCCGACCCCAAGATGGCCGAGGTGCCGGTCGAGATGCTGCTCTCCGCCGAGCACGCCGCCGCGCTCCGCGGCGCGATTAAGCGCGACGGGGCGATGGACGCGCCGCCGCCGTCCGGCGTCCCTGCCCACGCCGACACCACTTACCTCTGTGTCGTCGATCGCGAGCGCAACGCGGTCAGCTTCATCAACTCGCTGTTCAAGGCGTTCGGGAGCGGGCTGGTGAGCCCGAGGACCGGCGTGCTCCTGCAGAACCGGGGCTGCGGCTTCGTGCTCGAGCCCGATCATCCGAACTGCATCGCCCCGCGCAAGCGGCCGCTGCACACCATCATGCCCGGCATGCTGGCCGTGGAGGGCCGCGTCGTCATGCCCTTCGGCGTCATGGGCGCGGATTACCAGCCCACCGGGCAAACCCACCTGCTGACCAACCTGATCGACTTCGGGCTGGATGTGCAGCAGGCGATCGACCTGCCCCGCGTCTTTTTCGGGATGGAAGGAGTGGTGGAGGTGGAAAGCGGCGTGCCCGAGGCCGTCGTCGCCGGGCTCGAGGGCCTCGGGCATGAGACCGGAGCGCCGGAAAAGCCGCTCGGCGGGGCTCAGGCGATCTGGATCGACTGGGCGAACGGCGTGCTGACCGGCGGCTCGGACCCGCGCAAGGACGGCTGCGCGCTCGGCTACTGAAGGGCGTGCGGCGGATGGGCACAGCATCCGCATCAACGATCGGTGGCGTATCTGTTTTGCGTGGAAAGCCGGCGACGCATACGAGGTTGAAATCGTTGACTGCCACAAGGGTTGGGAGGGCCGAGCCGTGACGGAGCGTTTTCCGCCCATCCATCCAGGAGAGATTCTGACTGAGGAGTTCCTCAAGCCGATGGCCATCAGCCAGTACCGGCTTGCCAAGGAATCCGGCGTCAGCCAGCAATACCTGAATCGGCTGGAGGCGGGAAAGAAAACGAACCCCGGCATCGAAACCGTGCGGAAGCTCGCCAAGGCGCTCGGGGTGAAG
>CBESNX010000081.1:0-6902 GCA_965531025.1 uncultured bacterium | reverse complement strand
ATGCTCAAGGCCGCCACGACGAACGGAAGGCTCGCAAGCGCCAGCCACTGAACGGTGCTCAACGTCAGCTTTGGCAGCAACAGGGTGTCCAGTTGACCGGAAAGATAGCCGAGCCCCGCGAGCGTCAAGGCGGCGAGAGCGAAGCCGATGCCGCCGCCGCGCAGTCCCAGTCCCAGGGCCTGGAACTCGAACTGCCGCGCCACGTAATTGTCATGGGCGCCGATCACGTGCAGGAGCTCGATCACCTCGTGGTGGACGGCGAGCCCGGTGCGGGTGACGAAAATGACGGCGGCGACGGCGGCAAGGCCCACCAGCAAGACGATTACGGCGGCGACCAGCTCGATCGACCGGGCGAGCAGGATCAGGCGGTCGAGCCACCGCTTGTGATCATCGATGATGGCACCCGGCACGGCGGCATCCAGCGCCGTCGCGAGGGCCTCGAGGTTCACCCCGGCGTCGGCCTCGAGCTTCACGTCGATCAGAAACGGCAGCGGGAGCTCGGCCGCCAGATCGCCGGAACCCAGCCACGGCTCGAGCAGCGCCTTGATTTCGGCTCGCGGCAGCGCCCGCGCCTGGGCCACGCCCGAGGTCGAGCGCAACACCTTCAAGGCCTTTTCGACCCTGACTTGCGGCCTGACTCGAGGATTGGCCTTGCCGTCCTTGCCGACGACGGGCGGGATCTGGACGGTCAGCGTGCCGCTCAACCCCTGGTCCCAGCGCCCGACCGCGGAGTTCAGGACCATCAGCCCCGCGAGGGCGAGGGCCGCCAGATAGACGATGAGAGCGACGAGCCAGGGCAGGAACTTTTTGGCGGCGTCCCGTTCGAGCGGCAGGTCCGAGCGGCGCGCGAACATTCAGCCCGTCCCGCGCGTGGTGGCGAGCTCGCCGTCCTCGAGGTGCAGCTCGGGATGAGGGAAGCGCGCGACCAGGGCCTCGTTGTGGGTGGCAATGACGATGGTGGCGCCCAGTTTGTTCAGTTCCTCGAAGAGGTAAAGCAGGCGCATGGCGATCCTGTCGTCGACATTGCCCGTGGGCTCGTCGGCGAGCAGCAGACTGGGCCGGGTAATCACGGCGCGGGCGATGGCGACCCGCTGTTTGTGGCCGCCGGACAGGGTCGCGGGCCGGGCCCCGAGGTGATCGGCAAGGCCCACCCAGCTCAACAGCTCGGCCGCGTGCTCGCGGATCTCGCTCTCCTTCGCGCCGGCAACCCGGAGCGGCAGGGCCACATTGTCCATGACGGAAAGGTGGTCGAGCAGGCGGAAGTCCTGGAACACCACGCCGCAGCGCCGGCGCAGCGCCGGCAGGTCCTCCCGCGGCGTCGTGGCGATGTCGCGGTCGAACAGGGTGATCAGGCCGCGCGAGGGGCGGTGGGCGAGGTACATGAGCTTCAGAAGCGAGGACTTGCCGGCGCCGCTCGGCCCGGTCAGGAAGTGGAACGAGCCGGCATCGAGGACGAAAGAGATATCATGCAGGACTTCCGGCCCCAGGCCGTAGCGCATGCCAACGTTCTGAAAACGGACCACGCTTATGCCGCCTCCGCCGCAATTTTCAAGACGTTGTGATCCCTGCTTTCGAGACTGTCGCAGCTTGCTGGAAGGGGCAGAATTGCACAGCGTCCCGCCTCAGTCCAGTTGCCCCGTCCGAGCTTGCCTTGCAAGGGCTAAGCGCATATAAAAAATCGCTCAGCCGCAGGGTTGGTCTCTTAACATGATCCTCTTTTGCTCGGCCTGCTTGACCCGCTATCTGGTTGACCCGACGCTCCTCGGCCCCGAAGGCCGCGTCGTGCGCTGCGCCAAGTGCGGCCATCACTGGATGCAGGAGCCACCCAAGGATTTGCCGAAGCAGGTCGTCTCCCCGCCCCTGCACGCTACGCCGAGGGCGATTCCCAGAGGCTCCAACCTGCCGGCCCTGCCGCGCCAGCCCGCGCGCACCGGCGCCCTCGGCTGGATGGCGCTGGCGGTGATCGTGGCGGGCGTTCTTGGCGGCGGCGTGCTTGCGCGCGAGACAATCGTCGCCGCCTGGCCGCCGGCGGCCAGGTTGTATGAGACGGTCGGGCTCCCGGTCGAACGCCCGGGCGGCGGCTTGGAGCTCCGCAACATGGCCTCGTCGCGGCGGGTCGTGGACGGGGTGCCGGTGCTGATCATCGAAGGCGAGGTCACGAATGTCTCGGACGGCGTGCGGGACGTTCCGAAGATGCGCGCGGCGTTGCACGACGTAAAGGAACGCGAGGTCCGGCAATGGACCTTCTCGGCCGTGCAAACCCGCCTGATGCCCGGAGAAAGCGTCTCTTTCGTGACGCGGGTGGATGACCCGCCGAACTGGGCAACCGGTTTAACGATCACCTTTGTAGCCGGCGGTTAGGCGGGCGCAAGGCGCATGGCGCGGATTCTGGTGGCGGAGGACGACAAGGCGGTCCGCGAGTTCATCAAGCGGGCCCTGAGTCACAGGGGCCACGATGTCACGGCCGTCGATGACGGAAGTCAGGCCCTCGAGGCCCTTCGCGAGCAAGAGTTCGACCTCCTGCTCGCCGACGTCGTCATGCCGGAGATGGACGGCATCGCGCTGGCCCAAAAGGTGTCGAAGGACCGTCCGGATCTTCCGATCCTGCTCATGTCCGGATATGCCGCCGAACGCCAGCGGGCCCACGGCCTCGATGTCCTCAACCACCGGGTCATTCCCAAGCCGTTCACTCTCAAGCAAATCTGCGACGCGACCGATGGGCTGCTGGCGGCGCCAAGCCGGTAACGCTTAACGTTCCGGCGGCCGTGGCGGCGTTCAAGGCGCGTTCCTCAAAACCGCCGCAAGAGGCGGTCGATGTAGTCCTTCTCCAGCCGCGGGCGGTCGATCTCGCCGGCGCGGCGGCGCAGCTCTCTCAGGATTTCCCGCGCCCTTTGGATTTCCGATTCATCGGGGATATTGACGTCCTCGCCGCTGTAGGCCCCGGTGCTCGACAACGGCCGGCCGAGCGGATCGTAGGCCCGTTCCATGCGGTTCAAACGCCCGCGCATGCCCCGCGGCAAGGGACCTTGGCCGAACTGCTTCATCAGCTGCTGCATCATGGCGCCCGCGCCCTGCTGCAGTTGGTCCAGGGCTTCGCCTTGGGGACCGACGGCCTCGCCCGGCGCATTGCGCCTCAGGGCGTCCACCGCGCCGCGCATGGCGCGCTCGGCCCGGCCGAAGGCGCGGGGAATCTGGCCGGTGGTCTCGCCCAGGCGACGCATGAGCTCGCCCAGCGACCGGCGCAGCGCGTCCTGCTCGGTCGCGGTCTGGCCCGTGGAGCGGGGCCGGCCCGGCGCCGCACCCTGCCGTGAGTCGCGGAACGTCCGATCCAGAAGCTGTTGCTGGCGGCGCATCATTCCTCTTAAGCCCCGCATCATGTTCCACGCCTGGTTGTCGCCCCGCCCCGGCATCATGGCGAAGTTGCCGGCGCGCAGATTCTCCAGCAGCTCGGACAGCATGGCCAGAAGCTGGCGCGCCGCGTCGTAAGAACCGGTGCGGGCCAACTCGCGCGCCCTGTCCAGCATGCGCTGCAGGTCCTCGGCCGTCAGATATTGGGCCGAGGGGTCGAAAGGCATCGCCGTTTTCGGCTGGTTCTTCAGGTTCTTGAAGATGGATTCGAGGAACCTGCTGAGCGCCGTCTGCAGCCTGTCCAGGAGCTTTTCGATTTCGGCGTTGCCGGCCCGCCTGGCGAGCGCGTCCATCAGCGCCCGTTGCAGGGCCCGAAGCTCCCGCTGGGCGATTGAAAGCCTGCCGTCCTCGAGCCGCAAGGCGGTGTCCCACAGAAGCAACTGCACCTCCGGGATCGCCTTGTCGGCCCGGTCGTATCCGAGGCGCGCCCGCGCGGTGCGAAGCGCCAGGAACACGACCGCGTCGTGCCTGAAGTCCTCGGGCGCGGCGGAGAGCCCATAGAGCTCCCGCATAACGGCGCCCCGGTTGTTCGGATCGATGGAAAGCCGCTTGCGGATCTCGATGATGGCCCGCGCCACCGGGTGGTAAAAGATCCTCTCCGGCAGGACGGTGCGATGGGGCTCGCTGACTCCGAGCTGGCCGATGCCGTCCCTCGCCATCAGCTGAATGGAAACCGGAAGCCCCGCCCAGGGGTGGGCGGTGAGATCATGATAGCTCGCCTCCCGCGCGGTCTTGGGGCCGGCCCCGGGCAGCGGCAGGCCAAGCTCTACGGCCTCCCCCGCTTTCCCCGCCCTCGCCGCGGCAGGCCCCACGCGGCGGATGAAGGCCGTGGTCTGGGAAATGCCGTAATCGTCCTCCGCCTGGTACTCGAGCCTGAGCGCCGCGCGGTTGGTTTGCGCCGGCCGCGCGGGGAAGCGAATCTCGGGCTCCGCGTCGGGAATGATCGAGAGCCGCCACGCGGCGATCTCGTTGCCGTCCTGCTCGACCGCGAGCCGCGTTCCGCTCTCGATGGCGGCGGTGACTTTGTAGCTGCCGACATCGGTCGCGCTGAATGCCTTCGCGGCTTCGTCGAGCTTGAGCCTCGGCACACCCCGCCCGCCGTGCAGCTGGGCGAGCAAGGTGCTGCCCACGGGTACGGCGAGGGGTCCGGTCGGCCCGTCGTGGGACTTCAGAAACACGGGCGCGAGGCCCGTATAGGCCGGCGGCGTGATCCAGATCTCCAGGGAAGCGAGGGTCCTCGCGTCAAGCGAGGTGAAGTCCGGCGTCACCGCCCGCGTCAGACGGTTCGCCCCGTCGTTCCAGGCGCCGGCAGCCGCAATCGCCAGGACTAAAATGAGAACGCCCCGGAGCGCGTATGGGTCGCGCCGCGCGAGGCCTGCCGTGGGCAGGCCGACGCGCAAATTTCGCACGCTCTCGAGCATGCGCCTGCGGTGCAGCCGCCAAAGGGCCTGCGCATCGGGATCGCTTGCGCCGGTGGCCAGCCGGTCCTTGAGCACGCTGAGCGGCCGGTGCGCCAATCCGCTTTGCGTCTCGAGGCGCCGGCGGGCCCGGCCGGCGTCCGGCAGGGCGTGTGCGCTCACCGCGCGCCACAGGGCGAAGCCGAACGTGGCCCCAAACCCCATCAGGACCAAAAGGTGAAGCCATCCGGGCAGTCGCGGCAGCACATCGAACAGCGCAAGGGAGAGGAACAGTCCGCAAATGCCCACCGCCGGCCACAAGGCGGGCCACAGCCGTTCCCAATAAAGCGCGAGGCGCGCGAGCCACAGCCGTCGTTCGAGGCGCGGCGGCGGCCTTCCGGCGGGCCGGGCTTCGGCGTTCGGGCTTCGGCTCATGCCACTCCTTTCGAGGGGATGCCTCGGGCATCCTCAAGCCAGTCGGGCATTCTCTCGCCGCCCAGCACGTCGTCTATGCTCTGGCGCGGGCGTATGACGGCGAACCGGCCGCCCTTGACCAGCACTTCCGCCACCAGCGGCCGGCTGTTGTAGCCCGACGCCATCACGGCGCCATAAGCCCCGGCCGAGCGGATGGCGAGAAGATCGCCCGATTGTACCACAGAGAGCGGCCGATCCTTGGCGAAAATGTCGCTGGTTTCGCAGACCGGGCCGACGACGTCCACGACCGTTTGCTCCGCGCCCGCTTCGGGCGCGCTGACGGGGGTGATGGCGTGATAGGCGTCATAGATGCTTGGGCGCATGAGATCGTTCATGGCCGCATCGACGATCACGAAGGTCCGCGACGCCCCTTTCTTGAGGTAGAGCACGCTGGTTAGAAGGACGCCGGCGTTGCCGACGAGCGCGCGGCCGGGCTCGAGCACGATCTCGCACCCGAGCGCCCCCGTCACGTCCCGGACCATGGCGGCGTATTCGCGGGGCGGCGGCGGGGCTTCGTTCTCGTAACGGATGCCGAGGCCGCCGCCGAGGTCGAGGCGGCGGATGTCGTGGCCGTCGGCGCGCAAGTCCTCGACGAGCTTGGCCAGCAGCGCGAAGGCGTCGCGAAAGGGGGCAAGCTCGGTGATCTGCGAGCCGATATGCGTGGCCACGCCCACGATGTTCATGCCGGGAAGGCTTGCGGCATGGGCGTACACCGCAGGGGCGCGCTCGAGATCGATGCCGAACTTGTTTTCCTTCCTGCCCGTCGTGATCTTTCGGTGGGTCGCCGCGTCCACGTCCGGGTTGACGCGGATGGCGACCGGCGCCCGCACGCCCTTGGCGGCGGCGATCTTGCTCAGGGCTTCGAGCTCCGGTTCCGACTCGAGGTTGATCTGTAAGACGCCCGTCTCCAGGGCCAGCGCCAATTCGTCGCGTGACTTGCCGACCCCGGAAAAGACGATCCTCTGCGGCGCCACGCCCGCGGCGAGCGCGCGCTTGAGCTCGCCCTCGCTCAATACGTCGGCGCCCGCCCCGAGCTCCGCCAGCGTGCGGACGACGGCGAGGTTCGAATTGGCCTTGAGAGCATAGCAGATGGTGGCCGGTTGACCCGCGAAAGCCTCGGCGAAGGCGCGGTAATGGTCGACGATGGCCGCGGTCGAATAGCAGTAGAGCGGGGTCCCGACCTCCACCGCGACGCGCGCGAGCGGCACCTCCTCGGCACAGAGCTCGCCGTTACGGTACGCGAAGTGGCTCATCGCGGGTACTGTCTCGGGAACTCGCTTTTCTCGCCCGGCGGCGGCTCCGGGCGGGCCTTCTTGCCGCATCCGTCGAGCGACCCCGCCAGCATGACGGCGAGCACCAGGGCAAGCGCGATCGATATCATTCCTCTCAACCGGGTCATAGGAACCTCCTTCGGGCATCCGCGGCGGCGCGGCGCACGTTTTCCGGGGCGGTGCCGCCGAAGCTCGTGCGGCTTTGCGCCGCCCGCTCGATATCCAGCGCCTCAAAGGCGCCTTCGGTGATCTTTGGTTCGATTTTCCGCATCTCATCGAGGCTCAGATCGGCAAGGCCGACGCCCTTTTGCTCGGCCAGCCTCACGAGCCGGCCGGCGGCGCCGTGGGCCCT
>CBESNX010000080.1:0-6943 GCA_965531025.1 uncultured bacterium | reverse complement strand
CGCGCTCCTCCCACTCGCGGGTGGCGGCGTAGTGGTCGACGAAGGCGTCGCCGAACCACTCCCGCGCGATCTTGGAGGCCTTGAGGCGCTGGGCCGCCTCCCACAGGGTGGCGGGAAAGGACAGGCGCTTCGGGAACTTCTTCTCATAGGCGTTGCCCACGACCGGCGCCTCGGGCTCGGCCCTGGTCTCGACGCCCCAGAGGCCCGATGCCAGCGCCGCGGCGAAGACGATGTACGGGTTGGCGTCGGCGGCGGCGATACGGTACTCGATCCTCTGGGATTTCCCGCTGCCGCAGATCGCGCGCAGCGCGCAGGTGCGGTTGTCGATGCCCCAGCTGGCCTCGGTCGGCGCCCAGAAGCCCGGGATCAATCGCGTAAACGAGTTGACGGTGGGCGCGATCATGGCCAGGAGTTCGGGCATCAGCTTCTGCTGGCCGGCGAGGAAGTGGCGCATGGTCCCGCTCATATCGTGCGGCTTCCCGGGGTCGTAGAAGACCGCTTTCCCGTTCTTGTCCTTGAGCGAGAGGTGGATGTGGCCGCTCTGGCCCGGCCAGTCGGGCGACCACTTGGCCATGAAGGTGGCGATCATGCCGTTGCGTTGGGCCACCACCTTGGTGAAGGTCTTGAACAGCGCGGCCTTGTCGGCGGCGGCCTCGGTCCCATCGGCGGCGATGGCCGCCTCCAAAACGCCCGGGCCGGTCTCTTCGTGCAGCGACTCGAGACCGAAGTCCATGACCTCGCAGGTTTGCAGCAGCTCGCGGTAGAACTCCGCGCGCACCGAGTTGCGCAGCACCGAATAGCCGAAGTATCCCGGCGTCATGGGCTTGAGGTCGCGGTAGCGCTTCTCGCGGACCGAGTGGGGGGTCTCGTCGAACAGGAAGAATTCATACTCGAAGCCCGCGAAGGGCTCGAAGCCCATGGCGCGGGCCCGCTCCGCCACCCGCCGCAGGACGCCGCGCGGGCACAGCTCTTCCGCCGGCGGCGCGAACTCGCAGAGGAAGAGCACGGTCTTATCCTCGAAGGGAATGGCGCGGCAGCTCTCCGGCAGGATCCTGACCGGCGCGTCGGGGTAGCCGGTGTGCCAGCCGGTGTAGGTGACGTTGTCGTAAAGCCGGTCGTAGGAATCCCAGCCCAGCACCACGTCGCAGAAACCGAAGCCGCTGCCAAGAGCCGACAAGAACTTGTCCCGCGACATGTACTTGCCGCGCAGCACGCCGTCGACGTCGAACAGCCCCACCTTGACGTGGCTGAGGTTGCGTTCCTCCACGAGCTTGCGGGCGTCGGCCGCGCTTTTTACGTCCCTCGGGTCCATGGTCGTCTCCGGTGAAAAAGGCGGCTCCTCGACCGCGGTGCCGCGTGGCCGATCGGTTCCGACACGATGATTTGTTCCCTAAAGATTACTCTCTCGTATTTTTTTCCCGTCCTCAACGGGCTTTATCGAAAGCGCCACCGGCCGAGAGGCGACCCTCTGGCGACACATCACCCGGCACAGCCGCCAAAAGCCTTGGTTCGCCGCGAATGGTTTAACCGATAAGTGGCGATCCCGAACAGCCCCCTCAATCGACATTGTCGAGCGCCGTGCTGCTCAAGAGCCGCGTGGGAAATCCGCCTTCCGTGAGGTGGGTGACGATTTCGCTCACGTGGGCGGCGTTGCGGGTTTCGACCACGACGTCCAACTCGGCCATCTTGACCGGCACGTCGTAGAACAGCCGGTGGTGGTAGATCTCGATGATGTTGCCGTCTTTCTCGCCGATCAGCCGCCCCACCTTGGCGAGGGTCCCCGGCGTATCCTGTATCTCGACCCTGAGGCGCGCCATCCTTCCTTCGCGGGCGAGGCCGCGCATGAGGATGGTGGCGAGCAGCCGCCGGTCGATGTTGCCGCCCGAAACCACGAGGCCGACGCGCCGGCCGGGGATCTGTTTGCGGTGACGCACGAGCGCCGCGAGAGGGGCGGCGCCGGCGCCCTCGGCGACGAGATTTTCGAGGGCCACCATCATCTGGACGGCGTTCTCGAGATCCGGCTCGCCGACCAGCAACACCTTCTCGACCAGCCTTTTCACGATCGCGCGGGTGCGCCTGCCGGGGGTCTTGACGGCAATGCCGTCGGCAAGGGTTTGCCCGCCGCCGGCGAACTTGAGGCCGCGGAGGGCGCGGTGCATGGATGGGTAAAGCTCGGCCTCTACGCCGAAAATCCTCACGCCCGGCTTCAACGCCCTGGCCGCGACGGCAATCCCGGAGATCAGGCCGCCGCCGCCGATGGGCACCACCAGGGTGTCGAGGTCGGGGTCGTCGGCCAGCATCTCGAGCGCGATGGTGCCCTGGCCGGCGATGATGCGGTCATCGTCATAAGGGTGAACGAAGTTGAGCTTCTCCTTCTCCGCGAGTTCTTTCGCGAACCTCGTCGCCTCGGCCATGGACTCGCCCTCGAGCATCACCCGCGCCCCCAGCTTCTCGGTATGCTCGACCTTGCCGAAGGGGGTGTTCCGGGGCATGACGATGGTCGCCCGTATGCCCAGCTTTTGCGCGTGATAGGCGACGCCCTGGGCATGGTTTCCCGCCGACATGGCGATCACTCCGGAACGGGCCTCGGCCTTCGAGATGCTCTGGAGCTTGACCAGCGCCCCGCGCGTCTTGAACGAGCCGGTGGCCTGCAGGTTCTCGAGCTTGAGAACGATGTCCGCGCCAAGCGCCTGGGAGAGGGCGTCGGAATAGACGCTGGGCGTGCGCACGACCGCGCCCTCGATCAGCGCGGCTGCGGCGCGAATGTCGTCAAGCGTCACGGTCATGGCTTCCCCCGCCTCTCGAAGTCATTTTGGCGCAAGCATGAGCCTGTGGCGAGCCCGATTGCCGCCGGCCGCCTTGGCGCGCGCGGGCGCTTTCGCGATGCGGACATATTCCAGATCACGCCAGCGCCGGATCAAATCCCGGTAATGGTCCGAGAGCGGGTTGCCCGACTGGCCGGTCGCCTGCATGAAGAGCGATCGATCGAGGTTTTCGAGATCGTAGATCGCGCGCAGGCCCGGCCCGTGAACCTGGGCGAAGGGGGCGCGCGGGTCGCGTATGTTGGTGGTGCCGCGGTTGACGGTGAAGTCGTCGCCATCGGTGGCAACGAGAATATCGGCAAGTCCGCCTATGAAAGGGACGCGCCCGAAGATCCTGTGGCGGAAGCTCGCGACATGGGCGTCTCCCCAGCGCCACGTGTTGGGGTCCGGGCCGTAGGCGGCGGAAAGGTCATCGAGGGCGCGGGCGAGGGCGGCGCGGATGCGCTCCTCGCAGGATTCGATCTTGGCGCTCAGGATGTCATCACACCATTGCCGGTTGCGGGTGAGCACGGACTTGATGAACAGCGGCCGCAGGCCCCAGAACTGGTTCAGGTATGCGCCCAGCTCGTCTGCGTAGACCAGACGGTTGAGCTCCCGAAGCCAGGCGGAAAAGATCAGCGGCTCGGGCCGGCGGCGGTCCATGGTTCCGTCCCATTTCTCGAGCAGGCGCAAGGCGGCGCGCGCCGGTTCGTTGGCGCCGGCAACGGACAGCATCAGAGGCAGCAGCTCGCGGGCGGCGAGCGACACCACGTCGCCCTGGATGCGCGCCGTGGTGGCGGGCGTGTGAGGGCCGGTGCGATCGAGAAGCTCGTGGATGCGCCGGGCGCGGTAGGGCGCCGCCCAGTTGCGGGCGAGGAAGTAGAGGTAGTCGTCGCCGGCGATCTTCTGGTTCGCGTTGACGATGCGCCCGGAGGGCGGGTTGAGCCTGTGCGGAAGATCGCGCAAGGGAATGAAGCCGGCCCAGTCGTAATCGCCTGACCAGCCCGGAACCGGAACGAGGCCTTGCCCGCGTTTGCGGACCGGCACGCGCCCGGCGGCGTAAAAGCCGATGTTGCCGCGCGTGTCGGCATAAACCACGTTCTGCTGCGGCGCGTGAAAGTGCTCCATCGCCGCAACGAAATCGCTCCAGTCGCGGGCCAAGTTCAGGCGGAAGAACGCCTCCGGCGTGCGGTCGTCGCGCCGCAAAGCCGCCGCGGCAAGGGCCAATACGTCGCCGTTGGCGACCGTCCCGGCCGGGCCTCCCACCGCATCCGACAGGACCGGCCCGTGGCGGGTTTCCCGCACCGTGAAGGTGACGGGATCGGAGCCGCGCACCCGGATCACCTCCTCGCGCAGCGCGAAGGGCGCCCAGCCGTCGGGCGTGAGGTAGCGGCCGGGATCGTTTTCAGCCGGCCGTTCGGCGAACAGGTCCTCGGTGTCGGACATGGTGGTGGTCAGGCCCCAGGCGATATGCCCGTTGTGACCCACGATATGGAACGGCACGCCCGGCACGGTGGCGCCGGCGATCTCGAGACCGGGGGCGGTGATGCGTGCGAGGTACCACATGTTCGGGGCGCGGAAGCCGAGATGGGGGTCGTTGGCGAGTATCGGGCCGCCGGTGCCGGTGTGCTCGGCGCTCAGGACCCAGCTGTTCGATGCGCTTCGGGGCGCCGAAGGCGGCGCAAGACGGCTTGCGAGGTCGTCGAGCGCCGCGCCGTCGAGCGCCAGCTTCCGCATTGGGCCGAGGGCCATGGAATCCCGCGACAGAGATCCGAGCGTAATGGGACCGTCATCGGGGTAGGGCGGCCAAAGATCCTCGATCTGTTGCGCTGTTAGACGGCCGGAAAGGCGGGCGCGCAACAGCTCGTCCCGCCAGTTTCCCGCCAACCGCATGGCCATGAGCTTGCCCCAGATCAGCGAATCGGCCGGGCGCCAGGGCTCGGGCCGGAAGCGCAGGAGGTAAAATTCGGGCGCCAACGCGCCCTCGTGCGCCTCGAGGTACGCGTTGACGCCATCGGAATAGGCGGTGATCGCTTCGCGGGCTTGTTGCGAGAGCACCTCGAAGCTCGCTTGCGCCAGGCGGTAAAGGCCGAGGGTGCGCATGAAACGGTCGAGCCCGACCGTGCGTTGCCCCAAGACCTCGGACAGCCGCCCGGAGCCGAGACGGCGGTTGGCCTCCATCTGCCACAACCGGTCCTGGGCGTGGACGAAACCCAAGGCGAAATAGGCGTCGTGGGTGGACTTCGCCCGAATGTAGGGGATGCCGTTATCGTCCCGAAGAACCTCGACCGGCGCTTCAAGGCCCGCGACCCTCAAGGTGCCGTCGAGCCGGGGCAGCGACGTCTTGAGCCACAAATACCCTGCGCCGAGGGCGAGGGTAAGAACGAGGCCGAAAAGCCCGAGGCCAACTCCTACTCTGCGCCGTATCCGCCGCGATGATCCGCCCGATGCCATCGACCCTCCCGTGATCCGCTCCATGGGGCCGAGACTCTGCCCCGCTTTCCCGTCCGCCGCTTCTCTCTGGCGAGCATGGCCGAGAATATAGTATTATTTGACAATGGGTTATAATACTTTTCTAAAGTAATTTTATAACTTAAGATAGGCTTCCGGCGAGTGGCGGCGCGGTTTGCCGGTCGCGGCATTTCGCCAGCCTTGCTTGGTAGCCGAAGCGAGCTGTGCGCGCAATCGCCGGCGCCGTTTGCCGCGGCGCGCCGGTGCTCGGTCGGGAAACGGAGATCAGCCGGCCTTCAGTCTTTTGGCGGCCTCGACGGCGGCGTAGGTCAGCACGCCGTCGGCGCCGGCCCGCTTGAAAGCGAGCAAGCATTCCATCATCGCCGTCTCGCCATCCAGCCAGCCCTGCGCGGCGGCGGCCTTGAGCATCGCGTACTCGCCGCTCACCTGATAGGCGAAGGTCGGCATGGCGAAGGCGTCCTTGATCCGCCGGATGATGTCGAGATAGGGCATGCCCGGCTTGACCATCACCATGTCGGCCCCTTCGGCGATGTCGAACGCGACCTCGCGCAGGGCCTCGTCGGAATTCGCCGGGTCCATCTGGTAGGTGCGCTTGTCCTTCTCCCCGAGACTGGCGGTCGAGCCCACGGCATCCCGGAAGGGACCGTAAAAGACCGAGGCGTATTTGGCCGAATAGGCCAGGATCTTCACCTGCTCGAAGCCCGCCTCGTCGAGGGTCCGGCGGATGGCGCCGATGCGGCCGTCCATCATGTCCGAAGGCGCGTTGATGTCGCAGCCGGCCTCGGCCTGCACCAGGGCCTGGCGGCAGAGCACCTCGACGGTTTCGTCATTCACCACGTGACCGTCGCGCATAAGCCCGTCATGGCCGTGGCTGGTGAAGGGGTCGAGCGCCACGTCGCACATGACGCCGGTCTCGGGATGGGCCTTTTTGACGGCGGAGATCGCGCGGCAGACGAGATTGTCCGGATTGTACGCCTCCTCGGCCTCGTCCGACTTGAGCGCGGCGTCGGTGACCGGGAAGATCGCCACCGCGGGGATGCCGAGCTCCTGCGCTTCGCCCACGGCGTCGACGAGCGCCGCGATGGAAAGCCGCGCGACGCCCGGCATCGAGGAGACCTCCGTGCTCTCGCCGGCGCCGTCCTGCACGAAAAGCGGGAGGATGAAATCGTCGACACTAAGGCGGTTTTCACGCACGAGCCTGCGCGACCATTCATCGCGCCGGTTGCGCCGGAGCCGGGTGTGGGGATACGCCCCCCAGGCGCTCGGCCCGGGGGCGCCGGCAAGCGCGCCGCCTGGCGGCGCGCCGGGCGCTTCCCTCGCGGGCGCGTCTCCGGCGGCGGGGCGGCGGTCTTTAAGTATCGTGCGGATGTTCATGGCCTTGCCATACGGTCGGGTCGCAGAGTTCGTCGCCGTCTCGCCCGGGAGTCCGGCGCGATTCGGCGGGGCGGAATATTAAGGCCGCACGGGCGCCGTGACAATGAGCTGAGAAGGAAGGGATCACGGGTGGCCTCGTTTGGGCAGGAAATATCCAGGCTTGTCAACTACGAACGCCCGAACAAATCGGCCTCGCATTTCAATGCGGATGTCCCGACCAATCTGAAAACGTTCAAGCAAGCCTCACGATTGGGGGTCCGTGTTTATGTCGATTGCCTCTGCTTCGCCCGTCGATG
>CBESNX010000079.1:0-7028 GCA_965531025.1 uncultured bacterium | reverse complement strand
TGCCGGAAACCAGGCGCGAGGCCTTGGTGATGCCCTCGGTCCTGATGCCGGTGTCATAGGGCAGCGAATCGTGCCGGGTGCGCAGCGTCATGACGATTTCCTCGAGCGCCGCGTTGCCGGCGCGCTCGCCGAGGCCGTTGATGGTGCATTCCACCTGGCGGGCGCCGACCCGAACGGCGGCCAGCGAGTTGGCCACGGCCAGCCCCAAATCGTTGTGACAGTGGACCGAAACGACCGCCTTGTCGATGTTGGGCACCCGCTCGAACAACATGGAGATGATCCCGGCGAACTCATCGGGCACCGCGTACCCCACCGTGTCGGGTATGTTGATGGTCGTGGCCCCCGCGCGGATCGCGGATTCCACGGTGCGGCACAGGAAGTCGGGCGCCGAGCGCGAGCCGTCCTCGCAGCTCCACTCCACGTCGTCGCAAAGATTGCGCGCGTGGGTGACGCTGTCGATGACCGCCTGGTGCACCTCCTCGGGCTCCATCTGCAGCTTGTATTTCATGTGCAGCGGACTGGTCGAAATGAAGGTGTGGATGCGCTTGCGCTGCGCCGGTTTCAGCGCTTCCGCCACGCGGTCGATGTCCTGCCGGTGGGCCCGGGCGAGCCCGCAGATGACCGGTTTCCTGACCACCCGCGCGATCTCGCGCACGGCCTCGAAATCGCCGGTCGAGGCGATCGGAAAACCGGCCTCGATCACATCGACGCCGAGCTCTTCCAGCGCCTGCGCGATGCGCAGCTTCTCCTCGAGATTCATCGAGGCGCCGGGCGACTGCTCGCCGTCGCGCAATGTGGTATCGAAGATTACGACTCGGTTGCTGTCCTTACTCTTGCTCATCGGACTGGTCCTTTGACTTAGAACAATGGCTCATCGGGCTTGAGAGTTCCTCGCCCTGAACGGCCACCACGATGCGATGGTTTCGTTCAGGGCAGCCTAAGTCGCAGCACCTCCCTCAAGAGCAGGACGAAAGGGAAATGTCGCGCCGTGAGCGCGCGACGGTGGCGCACGCCCCCGGACCTCCGGCCCGGCGCGCCCGCCTCAAACCTGGCTGTCAGACTGCGCGTCATGATCGTATCAGCCGCCGCATCCAGTGCCTTGGAACGCGCGGGAATCCCTTGCTTTTCCGCGCTTCAAAGGCCGCTTATGCCTTACAATGGGTTAACAATTCCAAAAAAATGGTTAACGCCTAAAATTTACGCCTTTTCCGCCGCCCAGGGCAATGATCATTTGCGGCCGGGCGAAAATATTTGACGCGGCGCCAAGCTGCCGGCCGCGACCCTGAAAAGCCCCGTCCGCCGGCCAATCCGACAGGCGACGGAGCCGCGCCGGCGGGACCCCGTCGGAGAGGGTTCAGTTCTTGGACTTGTCAACCAGCCGGTCCTGGGCGATCCAGGGCATCATCCCGCGCAGCCTCTCGCCCACTTCCTCGATGGCGTGGGCGGCCGCGCGCTGGCGCATGGCCTTGAAGCTGGTCTGGCCGGAGACGTTCTCGAGCACCCATTCGCGGGCGAAGCGGCCCGACTGGATATCGCCGAGGATGGTTTTCATCCTGGCTCTCACGTGGTCGTCGATGACCAGGGGCCCGCGGGAGTAATCGCCGTATTCGGCGGTGTTCGAGACCGAATAGCGCATATTGGCGATGCCGCCCTCGTAAATCAGATCGACGATCAGCTTGACCTCGTGGACGCACTCGAAATAGGCCATTTCCGGGGCGTAGCCGGCCTCGACAAGGGTCTCGTAGGCGGCCTGGATCAGCGAGGTCAGCCCGCCGCACAACACCACCTGCTCGCCGAAGAGGTCGGTCTCGCACTCCTCGCGGAACGTGGTTTCAAGGATGCCGGCGCGCCCGCCGCCGATGCCGGAGGCATAAGAAAGCGCTATTTCCTGGGCGTTGCCCGAAGCGTCCTGGGCGACCGCCAACAGGCAGGGCACGCCGCGGCCGCGCTGGTACTCCGCGCGCAGCGTATGGCCCGGCCCCTTGGGCGCGACCATGAACACGTCGAAGTCCTCGCGCGGCTCGATCAGCCTGAAGTGGATGTTGAACCCGTGGGCGAAGGCAAGCGCCGCTCCCTTCTTCATGTTGTCCCGGAGCTCGCCGGTGTACAACGTGGCCTGCAACTCGTCGGGCACCAGCACCATGATGATGTCGCCCCACTTGGCCGCTTGCGCCGGGGTCACCACCTTCAGCCCCGCGCCCTTGGCCTTCTTGATGCTGGCCGAGCCGGGCTGCAGGGCGACAACCAACTCCTTGACGCCGCTCTCTCTCAAGTTGATGGCGTGGGCATGGCCCTGGCTGCCATAGCCGATGACGGCGACCTTCTTCGACTTGACGAGGTTCACATCGGCATCACGATCGTAATAAACCCGCATGGTCAAATTCCTCTGCTGCTGAAGCCGGTCAAACCCAACATGGCGGTCGCCGCCAGGGCTCGGCCGGGCAACGGTTTTAGATGGGCCGTTCGCCCCGGGCAATAGCGACGACGCCGGCGCGCGAGATTTCGACCAGTCCCAAGGGTCCCATCAATTTGATGAAAGCGTCGATCTTGTCCGTCGAACCGGTCATCTCGAACACGAAGGACTTGCTGGTGCTGTCCACGACCCGGGCCCGGAAGATGTCGGCAATGCGCAAGGATTCCACCCGTTTCTCGCCGCTGCCCGCGACCTTGATCAGGGCCAGCTCCCGCTCCACACAGGGCCCCTCGTCGGTAAGGTCGCTCACCTTGTGGACTGGCACCAGGCGCCCGAGCTGCGCCTTGATCTGCTCGATGATCATCGGCGTGCCCATGGTCACGATGGTGATCCGCGAGAGTGACCTCTTCACGTCCACCTCGGCCACGGTCAGGCTTTCGATGTTATACCCGCGCCCGGAGAACAGCCCGATCACCCGGGCGAGGACGCCGGCTTCATTGTCGACGACAACGGCGATGGTATGTTTTTCGATGTCCACTGCCACTTGAACGCACTCCGCAATCGCGTCACCTTAAAACGCGGGGCCGGACCGCTCAAGGCCCGGCCCCTAAACGGGCCAAATACCCGGATACCGGAGCGGGACGAAGAGGCCCCGGCGGAAGCCGCGTTAGACGAGCACCATGCCCTCTTCGGAAACAGGCTTCTCCGCCTTGTCGCCGGGTCCCAGCAGCATTTCGTGATGGGCCGCGCCCGCGGGAATCATGGGGAAGCAGTTCTCCAACTTATCGACGACGATGTCCGCGATCACGGGGCGATCGACCGCGATCATCTCGGCGATCACGTCGTCGACCTCGTCAGGCTTGGTGGCCCTGAGCCCGACGCCGTTGAAGGCCTCGGCAAGCTTCACGAAGTCCGGCAGCGCGGCCATGTAGCTCTCCGAATACCGCCCCCCGTACAGCAGCTCCTGCCATTGGCGCACCATGCCCATGTATTCGTTGTTGATGATGAACACCTTCACGGGCAACCGGAACTGGCAGGCGGTCGACATCTCCTGGATGTTCATCACGATCGAGGCCTCGCCGGCGATGTCGATGACGAGCGCATCGGGGTGGGCGATCTGCACCCCGATGGCCGCGGGCAGTCCGTATCCCATGGTGCCCAGGCCTCCCGAGGTCATGAATCGGTTCGGTTCCTCGAACTTGTAGAACTGGGCGGCCCACATCTGGTGCTGGCCCACCTCGGTGGTGATGTAGACGTCGCGGTCCTTGGTCATCGCGTAAAGGCGCTCGAGCGCGTATTGCGGCTTGATGATCTCCTTGGACATCTCGTAGCTGAGGCAGTCGCGGCGGCGCCAGGATTCGATCTGCTTCCACCACCTCTTTAGCGCCTTCTTGTCGGCGCCGTAGTTCCTCTCCTTCCACCGCTTGAACATCTGCCTGAGAACGACGGCGACGTCGCCGACGATGGGCACGTCCACCACCACGTTCTTGTTGATGGAGGAGGGGTCGATGTCGATCTGGATCTTCTTCGAATGGGGCGAGAACTCGGAGAGCTTGCCCGTCACCCGGTCGTCGAATCGCGCGCCGACGGCGATCATCACGTCGCAATTGTACATCGCCAGATTGGCTTCATAAGTGCCGTGCATCCCCAGCATGCCAAGGAACTGCGGGTCGGACGCGGGATACCCGCCCAGACCCATCACGGTGTTGGTGCAGGGGAAGCCCGTCATGCGCACGAACCGGGTCAGCAGGCGCGCGGCCGCGCGCCCGGAATTGATCACGCCGCCGCCGCTGTAAAAGATCGGGCGCTTGGCGGCGGCGATCAGCTCGACCGCTTCGGCAACCCGCTCGGCATCGCCCTTGACCTGCGGCCGGTAGCTTTTGTGCCGGGACTGGTGCAACTCCTTGTAGCCGCCCTCCGCCTGGAGCACATCCTTCGGCAAATCAACCACCACCGGCCCGGGCCGGCCGCTGGAGGCGACATAGAACGCCTCGTGGACGACGCGGGCGAGGTCATCGACGTGCTTGACCAGATAGTTGTGCTTGGTGCACGACCGCGTGATCCCCATGGTGTC
This sequence comes from uncultured bacterium, assembly GCA_965531025.1. Taxonomy (GTDB): domain Bacteria; phylum Pseudomonadota; class Alphaproteobacteria; order SMXQ01; family SMXQ01; genus CBESNX01. Next base: position 2,541 of record CBESNX010000079.1, on the reverse strand, counting down.
CGCTTCCTGGAACGCGTCGTTGCCGATCAGGTGCGTCGGCACCTGGCCGGTGAAACAGACGACCGGGATGCTGTCCATGAACGCATCCGTGAGACCCGTGACGGTGTTGGTGGCGCCGGGGCCGGAGGTGACCAGCACGACGCCCACCCTGCCGGTGGAGCGTGCATAGCCCTCCGCGGCGTGGACCGCGCCGCCCTCCTGGCGCACCAGGATGTGCCGGATCGAGTTCTGCTTGTACAGGGCGTCATAAATGGGCAATACGGCGCCGCCGGGATAGCCGAAAATGACGTCGACGCCCTGGTCCACCAGGGCCTTGAGTACGATTTCCGATCCGGTCAACCGTGCGTCCGTCATTTCCTTGCATCCCCCCGCATAAAGCCACCAAAAGGCCGTAACGGTGGCCTCCAGGAAACACCCCGCAGAATACACATCACCCGGTCACGGGCGGACCGGGCTCGTTCGCTAACGGCATCGACCGCGGCGAAGACGCCGAACTGGCTCGTAACTCACGCTTTCCGCGCCGCGGAGAGCGCACAAACTAGTCTTTCATCGGTCCCGGGTCAAGGAAAATTGTAGAATAAATGAGAAGATTTTGTCATCAAAAGTTTCTGAATATTGCGCATGCATCACCCGGTCCGGGCGCATCCGGCCGCGGAACCAAGTGACCTGGCGCTTGGCGTAGTTCCGGGTCGCGCGTTGCGCGCGCTCGCGGGCCTCGTCGAGCTCGAGCTCGCCATGGAGAAAGCCGAGGAGTTCCCTGACGCCAACGGCCTTCATGGCCGGCAGCCGAGGGTCGAGTCCGAGCCGGTCCAGCGCCGCGACCTCTTCGACCGCCCCGTTCTCGATCATACGGGCAAAGCGGGCGTCACAGGCGGTGTAGAGTTCCCTACGCGGCGGATCGAACAGCAAGGTCTTGAACTCGAGCCCCGGCGGCGCGCCGGGGCCTTTCGCGCGCCGCCAGGAGGCCAGCGAGCGGCCGGTCGCCTCCAGGACCTCCCAGGCGCGGATCAGGCGCTGGGAATCACCGGGTTCAAGCTGACGCGCCGTTTCCGGATCGCGCCGGGCAAGCGCTTCGTGAAACGCGGCCGCGCCGAGGCGGGCGTGAAGCGCTCGCGTGGCCGCGCGCACCTTTGCCGGCGTCTCGGGTATGGGCGCAAGGCCCTCGATCAAGGCCTTGATGTAAAGTCCGGTGCCGCCCACGAGGACCGGCAGCATTCCGGCCCCCGCCGCCGCTTCGATCTCTTTGAGCGCGATGGCGCGCCAGCGCCCGGCGGAACACGCCTCACGGCTTCCCAGAATGCCGTAAAGCCGGTGCGGGACACGGGCAAGGGCATCGGCATCGGGCTGGGCGGTCAGAATTTTCAGGTCCCGGTAGACCTGCATGCTGTCGGCGTTGATGACGACGCCTTCGAACCTTTCCGCGACCGCGAGCGCAAGGGCCGATTTGCCGCTCGCGGTGGGCCCGGCGATGACCAGAACGGGCGTCTTGGCGCGCGCCGCAGGCGATTGCCCAGGCGTCGCCTCGCCCGGCGGCTCGACTGGGTCTTTCATGGCGGCATCCCTATCAGTCCCTGGCGGAAATGACAAACCGGCGCCTGCTTGCCAATGGGGCCCAGGGCGCCCACTATGCGCCCATGCAAAATGTCCTCACCCTGATCGTCAACCCGGATGGGCCGGGTCTCGATGATACCATTGTCGATGCGGCGCGCGCGGCGCTTGCCGATTCGGGGGCGGCGGCGAACCGGGGCGAGGCGCTCGCGCCGGGCCTCGCCTGGGACATTGCCTTTTCCCGCATCAGTCCCGAGCGGGGCGCCGCGGCGGTGCGGGATGCGCTCGGCGACGCTGCCGTCGACGTGGTGGCGCAGCCCGTCGAAGGACGGCGGAAGAAGCTGCTGGTCGCCGACATGGAATCGACCATCATCGAGAACGAAATGCTCGACGAGCTCGCCGATTTCATCGGCATCCGGGAGCGCATCGCGGAAATTACGCAAGGCGCGATGAACGGGGAGCTCGATTTCGACGCCGCGCTCAGCGAGCGCGTCGGCCTGCTCAAAGGCCTACCCGTCGAGACCCTCGATCGCGCGGCGGAGCGCATCACCGTCACCCCCGGCGCCCGCGCCCTGGTCCGGACCATGCGCACCCACGGGGCCTATACCGCCCTGGTGTCCGGAGGTTTCAGGTTCTTCACCCGCCGTATTCGCGAAAATCTCGGTTTCGATTTCGATCAGGCAAACGAACTCGAGATCCGGGACGGCAAGCTGACGGGCGCGGTCAAGCAGCCGACGCTGTCGCGCGAGGCCAAGCTCGAGGCGCTGCGGCGGCTTGCCGGCGAGCGTCGCCTGCCACTGTCCGCAACCCTGGCCGTGGGCGACGGCGCCAACGACCTGCCGATGCTGCTGGCGGCGGGGCTTGGGGTCGCTTATCACGCCAAGCCGTCGGTCGCGCCCGCCGCCCGGGCGCGGATCGAGCACGGCGATCTGACCGCCCTTCTCTTCGCCCAGGGTTACCGGGCCGGCGAGATAAAGGCCGGCGAGATAAAGG
>CBESNX010000078.1:0-7160 GCA_965531025.1 uncultured bacterium | reverse complement strand
TCACGCCCGTTTGCGGGCGGGCTCGGCGCCGTCGAGATATCGCTTGAGGTACCGGCCGGTGTAACTTTGGGCCACCGCCGCCACCTGCTCGGGCGTGCCGGCCGCGACGACGCGGCCGCCCTCGTCGCCCCCCTCGGGGCCGAGGTCGATGATCCAGTCGGCGGTCTTGATGATCTCCAGGTTGTGCTCGATCACCACCACCGTGTTGCCGGCATCGACCAGGGAATGCAGCACCTCGAGGAGCTTGCGCACGTCCTCGAAATGCAGGCCCGTGGTGGGCTCGTCCAGAATATAAAGCGTCCTGCCGGTCGCGCGCTTGGCAAGCTCCTTGGCGAGCTTCACCCGCTGGGCCTCTCCGCCCGAGAGCGTCGTCGCCGACTGGCCGACGTGAATGTAGCCCAGGCCCACCTTCTCGAGCATCGCGAGCTTGCCGCGGATCGCGGGCACGGCCTTGAAGAGCTCGGCCCCTTCAGCAACCGTTAGCTCAAGAACATCCGATATCGACTTGTTTTTAAACGTTATTTCCAGAGTCTCCCGGTTGTACCTCTTGCCCTGGCAGACATCGCAGCGCACGTAGACATCCGGCAGGAAGTGCATCTCGATCTTGATCACCCCGTCGCCCTGGCAGGCCTCGCAGCGCCCGCCCTTGACGTTGAACGAGAACCGGCCCGGCTTGTAGCCGCGGGCGCCCGATTCCGGAAGCCCCGCGAACCAGTCGCGGATCGGCGTGAAGGCGCCGGTATAGGTCGCCGGGTTCGAGCGCGGCGTCCGCCCGATGGGGGACTGGTCGATGTCGATGATCTTGTCGATGTGCTCGACGCCCTCGATACGGTCGTGATCGCCGGCGCGGACCCGCGCCCAATTGAGCCGCCGGGCGACGGCCTTGTACAGGGTCTCGATGATGAGGCTGGACTTGCCGCCGCCGGAAACGCCGGTGACGCAGGTGAAGGTGCCGAGCGGAATATCGACGTCGATGTCCTGCAGGTTGTTGGCCCGCGCGCCCCTGATCGAAAGCTTTTGCCCGATCACACCCGGCCGCCGGAACGTGGGCACCGGGATCCGCTTGAGCCCCGTGAGATACTGGACGGTCAGGCTGTCCTTCGCCTTCATCACCCGGGCGGGGGTTCCTTCGGCCACCACATAGCCGCCGTGGACGCCCGCGCCCGGCCCCATGTCGATCAGGTAATCGGCGGTGCGGATGGCCTCTTCGTCGTGCTCGACCACCAGCACCGTGTTGCCCAGGTCCCGCAGCCGTTTGAGGGTCTCCAGCAAGCGCCGGTTGTCGCGTTGATGCAGCCCGACCGAAGGCTCATCCAGAACGTAGAGCACACCCGTGAGCCCCGAGCCGATCTGGGAGGCCAGGCGAATGCGCTGGCTCTCGCCGCTGGACAACGTCGCGGAAGCGCGCGAAAGCGTGAGATAGGGGAGCCCCACGGCGACGAGAAAGCCCAGACGCTCGTTGATCTCCTTGAGCACGCGGCGGGCGATCTCCCGGTTCTTGGGCGAAAGCTTCCCGTCCAGCCCCTTGAACCACCGGGCGGCCTCGGTGATCGACATCCCGGTCACCTCGCCGATGTGAAGCTCCGCGATCTTCACGCACAAGGCCTCGGGCTTGAGGCGATAGCCGTCGCAGGCCTCGCAAGGCTGGCCGCTTTGATAGCGGGACAGCTCGTCGCGCAGCCACGCGGAATCCAGTTCGCGGTAGCGCCGCTCGAGGTTCGGGATCACCCCCTCGAAGGGCTTGGTGACGGTGTAGCTCTTGATGCCGTCGTCGTACTTCATGGTCACCGGCACCTCGCCGGAACCGTACAGGACCACCTGCCGGAAACCTTCCAAGAGATCGCCGAACGCATCCAGGGTCGAAAACTTGTAGTGCCGGGCAAGGGAATCGAGGGTCTGGGCGTAGTACTGGGATGGCGCGTTGGCCCAGGGCGCGATCGCCCCTTCGCGGAGCGACAGCCGGTCGTCGGGCACCACGAGCTCGGGATCGAAATAAAGCTTGGTGCCGAGCCCGTCGCAGCTCGGGCACGCCCCGTGCGGGTTGTTGAAGGAAAAGAGCCGCGGTTCGATCTCATCGAGGGTGAAGCCGGAAACGGGGCAGGCGAACTTGGCCGAGAACGTGGTGCGCTCGCCGGTATCCGCGTTCTCGGCGAGGGCCAGTCCGTCCGACAAGGCGAGCGCCGTCTCCAGACTGTCGGCCAGGCGGTTGCCAAGCCCCGGCCGCAAGACGACGCGGTCCACCACCACCTCGATGTCGTGCTTGACGTTCTTGTCGAGCGCCGGCGCCTCGTCGATCTCGTAGATCTCGCCGTCGACCTTGACGCGCTGGAACCCCCGCTTGCGGAGGTCCGCGAACTCCTTGCGGTACTCGCCCTTGCGCCCGCGCACGATGGGGGCGAGGAGGTAAAGCCTGGTGCCTCGGGCCATCTCCTGGATGAGGTCGACCATCTGCGAGACCGTCTGGCTTTCGATCGGCAGGCCCGTCGCGGGGGAGTAGGGCACCCCGACCCGGGCGAACAGCAGCCTCAGATAGTCGTAGATCTCGGTCACCGTGCCGACGGTCGAGCGCGGGTTCTTCGAGGTGGTCTTCTGTTCGATGGAAATCGCCGGCGAAAGCCCCTCGATGGAGTCGAACTCGGGCTTCTGCATCATTTCCAGGAACTGGCGGGCGTAGGCGGACAGGCTCTCGACGTAGCGGCGCTGGCCTTCCGCATAGATGGTGTCGAACGCAAGGGACGACTTGCCCGAGCCGCTCAGTCCCGTGATCACCACGAGCCGGTCGCGCGGGAGGTCCACGTCGATGTTCTTGAGGTTATGTTCGCGCGCGCCCCTGATCGAAATCTTGGGGCCGTCCATGGTCTTGTTCATATGGCCTATGCACTCGCCGCCAAGTTGGCGCCGCCAATCGGGCCTGGGAGTTGCGTAATATACGGTCGCGGCGCCCGGAAAAGCGAGGCGGATCGCCGCCGCGCTTACCGTTTTGCAAACGCCCAGTTTACACCAAAGCGGTGGTGCGGCGCGTTCTTTTGTGTGTACAATGCGGGGCCGCAAAACCTCAGGATAAGGAATGTTTTCATGGCTGGAAGCGTGAACAAAGCCATCCTCGTCGGCAACCTGGGCCGGGACCCCGAGGTCCGCCACACCCAGGCCGGAAGCAAGATCGTCCACCTCTCGGTCGCGACGTCGGAGCGCTGGAAGGACCGCGCCACCGGCGAGCCCCGCGAGCGGACCGAATGGCACCGGGTGGTGATCTTCAATGAACGCCTTGGCGACGTGGCCGAACAGTACCTCAAGAAAGGCGCCAAGGTCTATGTCGAGGGCCAAATCCAGACGCGCAAATGGACCGACCAGTCGGGCCAGGAAAGGTACACGACCGAGGTCGTCCTGCAACGCTTCCGCGGCGAACTCACCATGCTGGACGCGCGTGGCGGCGATGTGGCCGCGGACGAGGCGGCGGGCGACGAAGCCGCCGCGACCGGGTCTGAATCCGCGCCCGAAAAGCCGCCCGCGGGCGGCGGGGAAGACCTCGACGACGAAATTCCCTTCTAGGCCGTTTTCCACACTATATTGTTGTTCGTAGGCTTGGAACCTGCTATATTTTGAATATCTGAAGATGAGCCCCAGGGGCTGGGCCGAACCCGGCCCTCGGGTATTGCCTGGGCATCCTTGATCGCCCTCGTTAGCGTCGAATTGCCGAGCCCGTTCCCTTGACGACCTCGCCAACCTCACCGCCCCATAACATCGTCTCCGTCGCCATCGAAGAGGAGATGAAGCGGTCCTACCTCGATTACGCCATGAGCGTGATCGTGGCACGCGCCCTGCCGGACGTGCGCGACGGCTTGAAACCGGTCCAGCGCCGCATCCTCTATGCCATGAAGGAAGGCGGATACGACTGGAACAAGGTCTTCCGCAAGTCGGCCCGCGTCGTCGGCGACGTCATGGGCAAGTACCATCCCCACGGGGACGTGGCGATCTACGACGCCATGGTGCGCATGGCCCAGGACTTCTCGATGCGGCTTATGCTGATCGACGGGCAGGGGAATTTCGGCTCCATGGACGGCGACCCGCCGGCCGCCATGCGGTATACGGAAGTGCGCCTCGCCAAATCCGCGCACGCGGTTCTGGAGGACTTCGACAAGGACACCGTCGACTTCCAGCCGAACTACGACAACACGGCCGAGGAACCGGTAGTGCTTCCGGCCCAGTTCCCCAACCTGCTGGTGAACGGCGCCAGCGGCATCGCCGTCGGCATGGCCACCAACATCCCCCCCCACAACTTGGGCGAGATGATCGACGCCTGTTGCGCGCTCCTGGACGACCCGGATGTGACCATCGACGCGCTGATGGAGTTTGTGCAGGGGCCGGATTTCCCCACCGGCGGCATCATCCTGGGCAAGGCGGGCGCCCACTCCGCCCTTCATACCGGGCGCGGTTCGGTCATCATCCGCGGCCGCACCCACATCGAGAAGGCGGCCGGCGACCGGGAAGCCATCGTCATCACGGAAATCCCGTTCCAGGTCAACAAGGCGCGGATGCTGGAACAGACGGCCGAGGTGGTGCGGGCCAAGAAGATCGAGGGCGTCGCCGCGTTGCGCGACGAATCCGACCGCGACGGCGTCCGGGTCGTCATCGAGCTCAGGCGCGACGCCGTGACCGATGTGGTGTTGAACCAGCTTTACCGCTACACCCCGCTTCAGACCAGCTTCGGCGTCAACATGCTGGCGCTCAACCACGGCCGGCCGGAGATGATGAACCTCAAGGAGATGCTCTCCGCCTTCATCGATTTCCGCGAAGAGGTCATCACCCGGCGCACGATCTTCGAGCTCAACAAGGCGCGCGAGAAGGCCCATATGCTCGTCGGCCTGGTCATCGCGGTGGCCAATCTCGATCCCGTCATCAAGCTCATCCGCCAGGCCCGCGATCCGGCGATCGCCCGGGCCAAGCTCATGGAAAAGCCCTGGCCGGCGAAGGATGTCGAGGCGCTCGTCGAGCTGATCGACGAACCCGGCCGCAAGGTGGTGGACGGGGTCTATCGCCTCTCCGAGGCCCAGGCCCGGGCCATCCTCGATCTGCGCCTGCACCGCCTGACCGGCCTCGAGCGGGACAAGATCGCCGAAGACCTCACCGAGGTCTGCGAGCAGATCGGCGAATACCTGGAGATCCTGAGTTCCAAGGAGCGGCTGCGCGCCATCTTGCGCGAGGAGCTCGGCAAGATCAGAGAGGAGTTCGCGACGCCCCGGCGCACGGATCTGGAGGAAGCCGAAGCGGACTACAACATCGAAGACCTGATCCAGCGCGAGGACATGGTCGTGACCGTCAGCCACAACGGCTACGTCAAGCGGGTGCCGCTGTCGACCTACCGCGCCCAGCGGCGCGGCGGCAAGGGCCGGGCCGGGATGAGCACGCGCCAGGAGGACTTCGTCAGCCAGGTTTTCGTGGTCAACACCCACACGCCGGTCCTGTTCTTCTCGTCGCGCGGGATCGTCTACAAGCAGAAGGTGTTCCGCCTGCCCATCGGCACGCCCCAGGCGCGCGGCAAGGCCCTCGTCAACCTGCTGCCGCTCGCCGAAGGCGAAACCATTTCCACCCTCTTGCCCCTGCCGGAGGACGAGGAAAGCTGGGGCGAGCTCCACGTCATGTTCGCGACCACCGGCGGCAAGTTGCGGCGCAACAGGTTGTCCGACTTCACCAATGTGATGGCCAACGGCAAGATCGCCATGAAGCTCGGCGCGGAGGACCGCCTGGTGGGGGTGCAGACCTGCACCGAGGACGACGACATCCTGCTCGCGACCGGCAAGGGCAAATGCATCCGCTTTCCGGCCAACGACGTGCGCGTGTTTTCCGGGCGCAGCTCGATGGGCAACCGGGGCATCAAGCTCGCGGACGGTGACGAGGTGATTTCCATGTCGATCCTGAGGCACGCCGATTTCGACACCGAAGAGCGCGACGCCTACTTGAGGGTCGCCAACGCCCGGCGCCGCGAGGGCGGCGAGGAAGCCTTCGCGAACGAAGTCGCTTTGAGCGAGGAGCGCATCCAGGAACTCGCCGCCAACGAGCAGTTCATCCTGACCGTCGCGAACAGCGGCTATGGAAAACGCAGCTCGGCCTACGAATACCGCATCACCCGGCGCGGCGGCAAAGGCATCGCGCTGATGAATCCGGGCAAAGGCGACCATCGGGTGGTCGCGGCGTTCCCGGTCACGGAGGGCGACCAGATCATGTTGGTCGCGGACGGCGGCAAGCTCATCCGCTGTCCGGTGGACGGTATCCGTATCGCCGGGCGCGGCACCCGGGGCGTGACCCTGTTCAATGTCGCCGAGGACGAGCGCGTCGTCTCGGTTGCCCGGCTGGCCGATGTGGGTGACAATAACGCGGCCGGCGGCGGCGAGACCGGGCAAGAGGACGCCGACGATGCCGGCGCAACCGCGGACGCGGGGGAGGGAAGCGATGCCTAAGCCGCGCATCGGCGTCTATCCCGGCACCTTCGATCCCATCACCATCGGTCATCTCGACATCATCCAGCGCGCCACCAGGGTGGTCGACCGTCTGGTCATCGCCGTCGCCCGGAACGCGGGAAAAAGCGCGCTTTTCGACCTGAGCGAGCGGGTCGATCTGGTGCAGGGCGAGATCGGGGCGCTCGAGGCCGACATCCGCGGGCGCATCGAGGTGCGGCCTTTCGACAACCTGTTGGTGAACTTCGCCGAGCAACTCGGCGCGGCCGTCATCATCAGGGGCCTGCGCGCGGTTTCCGATTTCGAGTACGAGTTCCAGATGGTGGGGATGAACTCGCGCCTTAATCCGGCGATCGAGACCGTCTTCCTCATGGCGTCGGATCGGCACCAGTTCATCTCCGCGCGGCTGGTCAAGGAAATCGGGAGTCTGGGTGGCGACATCTCCCAGTTCGTCTCTGCCCGGGTGGCCCGGTCGCTGGGCGGGCGTTTCGCGGGCGAAGGCGGCAAGGGGGAGACGCCAAAGCGCGCCCAGCCTCTCGAGAAAGCCTGAAAGGGGATTGTTCTGAAAGGCCAAACGGGGGTGCCGCCGGCGGTGTTTGTGGCGCGTCCCCGGCGCGGCAACGGCGCGGCAACGATGGACGGGCGGGCGCCGTCCTGCGGCCCAAAGCCTCCCGCCTTCGCGAAGCCCGCTTCGGCGGGCGAAGGAAG
>CBESNX010000077.1:0-7322 GCA_965531025.1 uncultured bacterium | reverse complement strand
CCGGTCGAAATTCGGCCAAGGGCTCAGTCCCTTGGCTTCATTCGCAGGAATTTGTAGCGATCGGCCGACCGGACGACGAGCTTGCGGAGGTTGGCGCCCTGGAGGACCGTCAGCGGCACTTCGATTCCGGCCTCACCCATGGCCCAGACCCTGCGGTAGAGGTCGGCCATCGAGCTGACGGATTGATCGCCGATCCCGATGACGATGTCGCGGCGCCTGATCCCCGCGGCATACGCGGGACCCCCGGAAGCGACCCGCAGCACGAAGAGCCTGCCGCGCACCTCCTCCGTGTGCATGCCGAGCCAGGGCCTGGGCCGCGCCGATGAGCGTCCCTTGGCGAGCAGGTCCTTCAGAATGGGCTTCAAGAGGTCGATGGGTACGAACATGTTGCCGGGGATCGCTTCCTCTTTCACCGCGTCGCCGACGATGAGCGAGCCGATGCCGAGCAGACGCCCGTCGGCGCCAATCAGCGCGGCCCCGCCCCAATTGGGATGCGGCGGGGAGGTGAAGATGGCGCTCTCCAGCAGATACTCCCAATAGCCCGCGAACTCGCGGCGCGAAACCACCATCGCCGCGATGGCCGATTCGGCGCCGCCGTGGCTGGCCACCATCACGGGCTGGCGCTCGCTCAATTGGGCCGAACTGCCGAGCTCCAGGGGCTTGACGTCGAGCGTCGCGCGGGCCCGGATCAGACCGAAGCCGGAATCGTGGTCATAACCCACCAGCTCGGCGGAGAGCCTCTGCCCCTCATGGTCCACCACCGTGATCGCCGACGCCTCGAGAACCAGGTAACCGATGGTGACGATCAGCCCCTCCTCGCCAATGACCACGCCACTGCCCGCGCGCTCGATCCCGAGGCTTTTCGCGGTGCGAGCCTCGGAATGCACCTCGGAGTGCACCTCGACGACCGCTTGGAGCAGGCGCTCGACACTGACTTGGGCGGTTGTCTTCTGTGCCGTCGCCGGCGTAGACAGGGCGAGAAAGCCGGCCGCCGCCAGCGCCAAGGCCGGAACGAAAAGTGGATGCAAGGCGGGCCGGAGCCGGAGCCGGCGGACCAGGACAACGGAAACCAGGGCGGGAATCCCGCGCATGGGACGCCTCCCGCAGAAGCCTGACCGGGACTATATCCGGCTTTCCCCGGCGAAGCGATGTGCAATTTTCCTGCCTTGCCGGATGAAAGGGGTTGGCCACCGTCTCCCGCGCCGTGTCCGCGGGCCGGCACGCGCGGTCAGGGCGGCCGGCAGCCTGTGGGCCGCGTTCACGGTTGCCGCGCTCGGGCATGGATCGGCGTGCCGACGTGCTATATAGTCGGTTGAGAATGTCCGATCCCTTCGACCTCGCCGAATCGAGTCCGCCGTCGGACCGCCCCGGACCCCAAGGGGATTATCCCTATTTGCGGGAGCTCAATGAGCGCCAGCGCGAAGCGGTGGAAGCGCTCGACGGTCCCGTCCTGGTGCTGGCGGGCGCGGGCACCGGCAAGACCCGGGTGCTGATCACGCGGCTTGCCCACGTCCTGGCCACGCGACGGGCCTTCCCCGGCCAGATTCTTGCCGTCACCTTCACCAACAAGGCGGCGCGGGAGATGTTCGAGCGGGTCGAGGCGCTCATCGGGCGCAGCGCCAACGGCCTGTGGCTCGGCACCTTTCACGCCATCTGCGTGCGGATTTTGCGCCGCCATGCCGAGCTCGTCGGGCTTCAGCCCAACTTCACCATCCTCGATACCGACGACCAACTGCGCGTGCTCAAGCAGCTTTTGGAAGCGGCCAACGTGGATGAGAAGAAGTGGCCGGCGCGCGGTCTTCTGGCGCTGATCCAGCGTTGGAAGGACAAGGGCCTTTTGCCCGACAAGGTCCCGGCGGGCGAGGCGTCGGAGTTCGCGAGGGGCCGCGCACTCGATCTTTACCGCCACTACCAAGAGCGGCTCCGGACCCTGAACGCCGCCGATTTCGGCGACCTGTTGCTCCACTGCCTGACGCTGTTCACCGGGAATCCCGACGTGCTGGCCGATTACCGGCGGCGCTTCAAGTACATTCTGGTGGACGAGTACCAGGACACCAACGTCGCCCAATATCTGTGGCTGCGCTTACTCGCCCGGGGCGAGCGGAACATTTGCTGCGTCGGTGACGACGACCAGTCGATCTACGGCTGGCGCGGCGCCGAGGTCGGCAACATCCTGCGCTTCGAGCGTGACTTCCCGGGCGCGCGGATCGTGCGGCTCGAGCGCAACTACCGCTCGACGCGGCACATCCTGGGCGCGGCGTCGGGCCTGATCGCCAACAACGAGGGAAGGCTCGGCAAGACCCTTTGGACCGAGATTGAGGGCGGCGAGAAGGTCATCGTGCGCGGCGTCTGGGACGGCGAGGAGGAGTCCCGCGTGGTGGCCGGCGAGATCGAGGCGTTGCAGCGCAGCCGGCACAGGCGCAACGAAATCGCCATCCTGGTGCGCGCGGGCTCGCAGACCCGCGAGTTCGAGGAGCGCTTCATCAAAATGGGCATTCCCTACCGGGTGATCGGCGGTCCGCGCTTTTACGAACGCCGGGAAATCCGCGACGCCGTCGCCTATTTGCGCGTCCTCGCCCAGCCCGACGACGACCTTGCCTTCGAGCGCATCGTGAACGTGCCCAGGCGCGGCATCGGGGACGCGACCTTGCAGGCCGTCTACCGGCTGGCGCGGGCCGAAGGCATCCCCTTGACGGTGGCCGCGGCGCGGCTGATCGAGACCGACGAGCTTGCGCTCAGGGCGCGCTCGTCCCTTCAGGGTTTACTCGACGCCTTCGATCGCTGGCGCGCGATGGGCGGGACCTTTACGCCTTCGTCGCTTGCCGGGACCGTGCTCGATGAATCCGGCTATGCGGAGATGTGGCAGAACGACAAGTCGGCCGATGCGCCGGGCCGGCTCGATAACCTGAAGGAACTCGTCGCGGCCCTCGAGGAATTCGACACCGTGGCCGGCTTCCTCGAACATGTCAGCCTCGTGATGGACCACGACCAGGCCGCGGGCGGCGACCTCGTCAACCTGATGACGCTCCATGCGGCGAAGGGGCTGGAGTTCGACACGGTGTTCCTGCCCGGCTGGGAGGAAGGGCTGTTTCCCCATCCGCGCGCGCTCGACCAAGCGGGGCGCGCGGGAGAAGAGGAGGAACGCCGCCTCGCCTACGTCGGCATCACGCGGGCGCGCAACCAGGTCCACATCTCCTTCGCCGCCGACCGGCGCCTCTTCAATATGCGGCAAAGCAGCATCCCGTCGCGCTTCATCGAGGAGCTCCCCGGGGACCATATCGAGCAGCTCATAAGCACGGGAATTTACTCGGGCCGCCGGCGCGCCGGAAGGGACGGGGAGCGGGGCCCCGGTCTTGCGGAGACGGAAGCCCGCTTCGTCTTTGGCCCCGGACGCGGAGGCGCCGGCAGGATCATCGAGGCGCGCGCTGCGGTGATGGGCACGGACGGCGGCGCGCCCGCCGGCGCGGTCAAGGTCGGCGCCCGCGTGTTTCATCAGAAGTTCGGCTATGGCCGGGTGCGGGCGGTCGAGGACGACAAACTCGATATCGCGTTCGAGAAGGCCGGCGCCAAGAAGGTCATCGCGAGCTTCGTCCGATTGGCCTAGGTACGCCTCCGCCGTCCCGTGGGGTTGGGGCGTATTCACCCCGCCCCGCTCGCGCCTGCGCGCCCGAACCCTCTCCCCTCGCCGGCGCGCCCGCCGGGCCGTGACGCTTGCCAAAGCCGCCGAAACGCGAATGGCGGCCCCAAAGGAACCGCCGCTCTGCCGCGGGTGCGGAGAGGCCGGCGCAAGGCAGGATCAAGGCCGGCTGCGGTTCGAACGATCTGGTTTATCGGCGCTGAAGGGCACGATGCCCATCTTCGCCGCCACCAGCGACGGAATCTCGGCGCGCGTAAGGCGCATCTTGCTGAGCGCTGCGTCATCCAGCTCCGAAAGCCTGGCATAAAGCTCCTTGCTCGCCAAGCCCTTCGAGACGGTCTCGGAGCCCTTGGCGATGATGCGCGGCAGCCTGTGGCCGACGAAGTCGAGGACGTCGGTCACGATTCGGGCCCCTTTCTCGTAGGGCAGGTGGGGCAGCAGGGTTTTGACAGAGGTGTTTCCCAACATCTTCCTCCTCCTCGGGGATCGGATGTGACCCCCGTGCAACCTCGGAATCGCCATCGGCGCTAATAGTTGCTTAGCTACCTAAGCTAATTGCCACGCAAATCGTAGTGGAATTTTTGCATGCCACCCCTGGCGTTTTTGCATGCGTTCCGGACCCCAACCCGGACCCCGACCCGGGCGGCGGCCGGCGCGGGGACTTCGCGGCTTGGCTCTTGCGTGCGCCGGACCCCGGGCCTAGGTTCAGGGCGGGATTTCAACCGCGCTCAGGGAGCTCGCGGTGTCGGCTTGCCGCATGGCGTATCAGGGGGACGAGGCGCTCGAGCGGTCCCTCGCCAAGGCACGGGGACGGCTGAGGCTGCCCGGCGCCAGAGCGGATGAGGTGCGCGCCCTTGTGGCCGGTATCCTCGCGGCGCCGCCGGGGCCCGACGCGGAAGCCTGGGTGGCACTGGTGGTGGACGACCCGAGCCCGGCCCTGAAAGCCCAGTTGCTGGCCCTGAAAGCGGAGATGGCGGCGGACCAGGGGGACGCCGTGGAAGACGACCCGGCCCCTTGCGCCGAGCGCCTCGCCGATCTGCGCCGGGAGTTGAACCGCCGGGGGCTTGACGGCTTCATCGTGCCGCGCGCCGACGAGCATCAGGGGGAATACGTGCCGCTTTGCGCCCGGCGCCTTGCGTGGCTCACCGCCTTTACGGGCACGGCGGGCATGGCCGTGATTCTGCCCGAGGCCGCCGCGTTGTTCGTCGACGGGCGCTACACCCTGCAGGCCGGGGCTCAGGTCGATCCCGCGCTCTACCTCATCCATCACTTGACCGAGCGGCCCCCCGCCGACTGGGTGGGCGCCAACCTGCGCCCCGGTGAAAAGCTGGGCTACGATCCCTGGCTCCATACGCGCAAAGAGGTGACGCGCTTTCGCGCCGCCTGCGAGAAGGCGGGCGGCGAACTCGTCGCCTGCGAGAGCAATCCCGTCGATGCCGTGTGGCGGCAAAGGCCCCCCGCGCCCATCGCCCCGGTCACGCCCCATGACGAGCGGTTCGCCGGCAAGAGCGCGGCCGAGAAGCGCACCGAGCTCGCCGGCCGGCTGGCGGCGGAGGGGATCGACGCCGCGGTGCTGACGCTCGCCGATTCCATCGCCTGGCTTTTGAACGTCCGCGGCGGCGATGTCGCCTACGCGCCCCTGCCCCTGGCTTTCGCGCTCCTGCACCGCGACCGCGCGGTTTCGCTCTTCATCGATACCCGCAAGTTGGGCCCGGGCCTTGCCGAACATCTGGGCGATGAGGTGAGGGTGGAAGAGAAGGACCGGTTCGGGCCCGCCCTGGACGGGCTCGGCAAGGCGGGCCGCAAGGTGCAGGCGGATCCCGCCACGGCCCCCGCCTGGGTCTTCGACCGGCTCGCCGCCGCCGGCGCCGCGATCGTCAAGGCGGCCGACCCTTGCGCCCTGCCGAAGGCCTGCAAGAACCCGGTCGAGCTCGACGGCATGCGCGCCGCGCATTTGCGCGACGGCGCGGCGCTCGCGCGCTTTCTCGCCTGGTTCGATCTCGAGGCCCCGAAGGGCACGCTCACCGAGATGGCGGCGGCGGACAGGCTCGAGGCCTTGCGGCGCGAAAACGAGCATTTCCGGGGCTTGAGCTTTCCCACGATCTCCGCCGCCGGGCCCAACGGCGCCATCGTTCATTACCAGGCAAGCAAGAAGACCGACCGGGGCATCGGGCCGGGCATCGTCTATCTGCTGGATTCCGGGGCGCAGTATCTGGACGGCACGACGGATGTCACCCGTACCCTCTTCATCCGCGGCGGCGGCGGATTAAGGCCTTCCGACGAGCAGCGCGGGAACTTCACCCGCGTGCTCAAGGGGCATATCGCCATCGCCACCGTGCGGTTTCCAAAGGGCACCACCGGCTCGCATCTCGACACGCTCGCGCGCCAGGCGCTGTGGCGGGCCGGGCTCGACTACGACCACGGCACCGGCCACGGGGTGGGGGCGTACCTTTCCGTCCACGAAGGCCCGCAGCGGATGTCCAAGATTCCCAACACGGTGGCGCTCACCCCCGGCATGGTGATGTCCAACGAGCCCGGCTATTACGAGGCGGGATCCTATGGCATCCGCATCGAGAATCTGGTGACCGTCAGGGAAAGCGAATCGAAATCCGGGCGCGAGATGCTGGAGTTCGAGACCCTGACCCTTGCGCCCATCGACCTTGCGCTGGTCGATCCGGACCTCATGGACGGGCAAGAGATCGCCTGGCTCGACGCCTATCACGCCCGGGTGCGCGACGCGCTGACGCCGCTGGTGGAGCGGGCGACCGCGGCCTGGCTCGCCAAGGCGACGCGGCCCATTGGCTGAGGCACCCAGATCGCGGCCGTCGCGTCGCCGTAAGCGCGCGCCTTGCCCGCCAGATAGCGTGCGCCGACCCAGGCGCAGACGAGAGCGTCGAGCGCGTCCTCGAAGGGCTTGAGCCCGGCGAGGGACGCGACGCGCCCAGGCGCGGGAAGAGTGAGCGCGATGCCGTCGATCTCCGCCGACAGCGCCGCAAGGATGCGCGCGAGCTGTTCCAGCAAGAGGGATGCGCGCTGCTCGGCCGGCTTGTCCGGCCAGTACTTTCGCGCTTTTCCCACCTTGTACTTGACCCGGTAATCGGCGTTGAGCAGTAAAACCAGCGCGGGGTGGGGGTAGACCTCGAGCAACCTTCGGGCAGTGCCGGGCGGCGTCTTTGCGGTCGCGATCCCGAAACCCGCCGCACGGAAACCTTGCGTCAGCACCCCGCCGACGGCGCCGGGGCGTTCCTTGGTGGGCGAGTGGACGGCGCAGCCGAGGGCGCCGAATTCGCGGGAGATTGCGTCGTCGGCCGCCCGGCGTGCGTTCACGGGGACGGTCGCGACCGGCATGTCCACCGCGACGAGGTCGACGGGCCCGCCCGCGAGCAGCATTTGCGCCGCGCGCAGAAGCCTTCCCGGTTCCGGCGCGCCGCCAGGGGCCTTCACCTGCCAGTCGACGGGAACGCCTTGCGCGAGAGCGAGAAAAGCGGCGTAGCTCGGGGCGAGGGCGATGGCGCGCCAGCCCTGGACGGATGTCTCGATCAGCGCCACGCCGCTCGGGCCCCGGCCGGACCAGGCGGCATCGACGCCCAGGATCGCGGTCATGGCTTGGCGGCCCGGCGCGGGGCCTCGGCGGCTAGAGCACTATCCGACCAAATTGAACCATTTGACCGGGATGATTTTGCGT
>CBESNX010000076.1:0-7329 GCA_965531025.1 uncultured bacterium | reverse complement strand
GATGTCGGCCTTGGCGACCGGGCGGGCCGCGACCGGCGCGCCGGCCATGGGAGGTCTGCGCCGCCGCCCGCGCCGGACAACCGCCCGCCGGGGCCTCAGGCCGTGGCCTTCTCGGCCAGGGACAGGACGCGCTCCTGTTCGCCGGTCTTGGCAAGATAGTCGAGCGCCGCCGCGATCCCGCCCTTGGCAAACGGCACCCCGGCCGCGGTGAGGCCCATCTCGACGCCGCCCAGCGTGCCGGCGAGCATGAGCTCGTTGAAATCGCCGAGATGGCCGATGCGGAACACCCGGCCCTTGAGCTTTCCGAGGCCGTTTCCGAGCGCGAGGTTGAAGCGCTCCAGAATGACGCGGCGGAGCTCGTCGGCGTCGTATCCCTCCGGCATCACCACCGCGGTCAGGGAGTTGCTGTACTCCGCCGGATTCTGACACAGGATCTCGAGGTCCCAGCCGCGCACCGCGCGGCGCGTGGCCTCGGCGAGCCGGGCGTGGCGGGCGAAGACGGCATCCAGCCCCTCCTCGAGCAGCATGTGGATGGCTTCCCTGAGTCCGTAAAGCAGGTTGGTCGCCGGCGTGTAAGGGAACACGCCCTGCTTGTTGGCGGCCAGCATCGCCTCCCAGTCCCAGTAGGACGCGGCGAATCTCGCGGACTTCGCCGCCGCGAGCGCCTTTTCGCTGACGGCGTTGAAGGCGAGGCCCGGGGGCAACATCAGACCCTTCTGCGAGCCGCCCACGGTGACGTCGACGCCCCATTCGTCCTGGCGGTAGTCGATCGCGGCGAGCGACGAGATCGTGTCGACCATCAGCAGGGCGGTGTGTCCCACACGGTCCATGGCATCGCGCAGCTCTTTGATGCGGCTCGCAACCCCCGTCGAGGTTTCGTTGTGCACCACCGCGACCGCCTTGATCGCGCGCTTATCGTCCGCGGCCAGCCGCGCCTCCACGGCCTTAGGATCGACGCCGTGCCGCCAGTCGCCGGGCACGAAGTCGACCTCGAGCCCGAAGCGCTCGGCCATGGTCCGCCACAGGATCGCGAAATGGCCGGTCTCGAACATCAACACCTTCGCGCCGGGCGAGAGGGTGTTGACCAGCGCCGCCTCCCACGCCCCGGTGCCGGAGGAGGGAAAGACCATGACCGGACCGGAGGTCTTGAAGATCTGCTTGAGTCCTTCCAGCACCTCGCTTGCGAGGCGCTTGAACTCCGGTCCGCGGTGGTCGATGGTCGGCGCTTCGAGCGCGCGCAGGATGCGATCGGGCACGTTGGTCGGCCCGGGAATCTGGAGAAAATGGCGTCCCCTTTGAACGGACATTGGCCGCGTCCTCACCTAAGGCGCGGTCCGCGGGCGCCTTCCGGCCTCGGGCCGGCGGCATGCTCCCACGGACCGCTGTTGTTACCGCTTTGCCATTATCCCTGCATTTGCGCCGACACTCAAGCGGGCCGGCGCCCCGGCGATCATCGCTCCTGCAGGAGGCGGAAAATTTCAATATCACAAAAAGTTACGGGATTCCCGCCGGAAGGAGCCGGGGCGCCGCCGGTTCCAATTCGGCGGCCGCGATGATAGCATGGGGTGAGAAGTCCGGGGCTCGGAAAACGACGGAAATGGTGGAGGTCGGGCAAACATCGGGCGGCGCCGATCGGCGGCGGAGCGACGGCGCGCTTGCCGCCCGGCTTCGCCGGGAGCTCGAGGGCGAGGTGCTGTTCGACCGCTTCAGCCGCGGCCGCTACAGCACCGACGCCTCGATCTACCAGATCGAGCCGATCGGGGTCGTCATCCCGCGGAGCGCCGAGGACATCGTCCGCGCCGTCGAGATCGCCGGCGCAGAGGGCGTCCCCGTGCTGCCGCGCGGCGGCGGCACCTCGCAGGGCGGCCAGACGGTGGGCGAGGCCCTGGTTCTCGACACCAGCAAGTATCTGGACAAGATTGTTAAGATCGATGTCGAGGCGCGGCGGGTGGTGGTCGAGCCCGGCGTCGTGCTCGCCCGCCTCAACAAGTGGCTTAAGCCCCACGGCCTGTTCTTTCCGGTCGATCCCTCCACCGCCGACCGCGCCACCATCGGCGGCATGGCGGGCAACAACAGCTGCGGGGCGCGCTCCATCCGCTACGGCAACATGGTCCACAACGTGCGCGCGATTGACGCCGTGCTGGCCGACGGCGCGACGCTCAGTTTCGAAGAGGCGCCGGCGGACCTTGGCGCCGTCGATGGCCCGCCGCGGTATAAGGAGCTGGTGCGCCGGATGCGCGCGCTGGGCGAGCGCGAGGCCGCCGAGATCGACCGGCGCTATCCGAAGCTCTTGCGCCGGATCGGCGGGTATAATATCGACTCGATATCGCCGGCGGGCCACAACATGGCCCACCTGCTGGTGGGCTCCGAGGGCACGCTCGCCTTCTTCACCCGGCTCGAGCTTACCCTTCAGCCCATCCCCGCCCATCGGGTGCTGGCGGTGTGCCACTTCCCGACCTTCTTCGACGCGATGGACGCGACCAGGCACGTCGTGACCCTGGAGCCCGCGGCGGTGGAGCTGGTGGACCGCACCATGATCGATCTCGCGCGCGACATCGCCATGTTCCGCCCCGCCATCGAGCGCTTCGTCAAGGGCGCGCCGGAGGCCCTTCTGCTGGTCGAGTTCGCGGGCGAGGACCATGCCGAGCAACTCCGCAGCCTCCGGCGGCTGGACCAGCTCATGGGTTCGCTCGGCTTCGCGGGCGCGATCGTTGAAGCGGTCGAGCCGGAGTTCCAGAGGGCCGTCTGGGAGGTTCGCGAGGCCGGTCTCAACATCATGATGTCGATGAAGACCGAGGGGAAGCCCGTGTCCTTCATCGAGGACTGCGCGGTGCCGCTCGACGACCTTGGCGAGTACACCGACCGGCTCAACCGCTTGTTCAGAAAACACGGCACTTCCGGCACCTGGTACGCCCACGCCTCGGTCGGTTGCCTGCATGTGCGGCCCGTGCTGAACATGAAGGACGAGGCCGACGTGAAGAAGATGCGGGCCATCGCCGAAGAGGCCTTCGCCATGGTGCGCGAGTACAAGGGCTCGCACTCCGGCGAGCATGGCGACGGCCTGGTGCGCTCCGAGTTCCACGAGGCCATGTTCGGGCCCCGAATCGTGAAGGCGTTCGAGGAAGTCAAGCAGGCCTTCGATCCCGCCGGCCTGTTCAACCCCGGCAAGATCGTTCGGCCTCGGCGCATGGACGACAGGTCCCTGTTCCGCTATGCGCCCGGCTACGCGCCGGCCCCGCTCGATACCGTGCTCGACTGGTCGGACTGGGGCGGGTTCAGCGGCGCCGTCGAGATGTGCAACAACAACGGCGCCTGCCGGAAATCCGATCCCGGCGTCATGTGTCCTTCCTTCCGCGCCACCGGCAACGAGCAGGACGTGACCCGCGGGCGCGCCAATTCGCTGCGCCTCGCGATTTCCGGCCAGCTCGGCCCCGACGCCTTCTTCTCGGACGAGTTGTACGAGACCATGGAGCTTTGCGTCGGTTGCAAGGGCTGTATGCGCGAGTGTCCGACCGGCGTGGATGTGGCGAAGATGAAGATCGAGTTTCTGCATCACTACCGGCGGCGCCACGGGCTGACACACAGGGACCGTCTGATCGCGTATCTCCCGCGCTACGCCCCCCGGGCCGCGCGCATGGCCTTCCTGCTCAACTTGAGGGATCGGGTGCCCGGGCTTGCGTTCCTGGGCGAGAAGCTGCTGGGCTTGAGCGCCAGGCGCTCGCTGCCGGTCTGGCGCCGCGACGTTTTCGCCGCGGACCGCGACGGCCCCACGAATCGCTCCTCCGGCGGACGGGCGGTCGTATTGCTGGTCGATACCTTCAACACCTATTTCGAGCCGGAAAATGCCCGCGCCGCCCTTGCCGTGCTCGAGGCCGCGGGCTATCGGGTGCAGTTGCCGCGCGCGCTGGACGAGGGCCGTCCGCTCTGCTGCGGGCGCACGTTCCTGGCCGTTGGTCTGGTCGAACAGGCGAGGGCCGAGGCGCGGCGCATGGTCGCGGCGCTCTCGCCATATGTCGAACGGGACGTGCCGATCGTCGGCCTGGAGCCGAGCTGCTTACTTACCCTGCGCGACGAGTTCAAGGCCATGATGCCGGGCGCCGAGGCCGACGCGCTCGCCGCCCGGGCCCTGTTGTTCGAGGAGTTCCTGGCGGCGGAGCAGGAGGCCGGCGCGTTACGGCTCGACCTCGAGCCCCTGCCCTGGAAACGGGCCCTGCTCCACGGCCATTGCCATCAGAAGGCCTTCGGCGTCATGCCCGCGATAGAAAGCGCGCTCCGCCTTGTCCCCGAGCTCGAGGTGGAGGTCATCGAGTCGACCTGCTGCGGCATGGCCGGCGCCTTCGGCTTCGAAGCGGAGCATTACCAGGTGTCGATGCAGATCGGTGAACTGGACCTGTTGCCCGCCGTCCGGTCCGCCGCGAAAGACACGCTCGTGGTCGCCGACGGCACGAGTTGCCGCCATCAAATCCGCGACGGCGCAAACCGCGAGGCCGTCCACGTGGCGCGCGTCCTGGAGTCCGCCCTGGCGCGATCGCAGGAGGGCTGAGCCGGGATCGGGCCGCTCAGGAACCGTTTCCACGGGCCCGCGCGCCGGCGCCAGTCTGTAGGGCGGCCTTTTGCCGGCGACGGGTCGCATGCCTTGGAACCAAAGGGTGGATCCGCTTGGAGGCCGCCGCCGGTCCAGCCCGCCGCCGGGCGGCCGAGGGTCATTGCAGCGTGTAGTAAGCCGCGGCGAGGCGGGTCTTCGGGGGCTGGGCGAGGGAGGCGCTCGCGACCTTCACGGAATGCAGCCTGCCCTCGATCTTGCGTTGCCAGAAGTCGAGGAACTTGTGCAACACCGGATAGTCGGGCGCGATGTCGTAGTCCTGCCAGATGAAACTCTGCAGCACGCCGGGATGATCCGGCAGATGGTAGAGAATCTCCGCCGTGGTCAGCCGGTAGTCACGAAGCTTGACTGCGAACGCGCGCATCGGACAGTCGAACCTTGTTATTGCCGCCGCCTGACCAGCAGTATACCCGATGGGCACCCGTCAGGCAACGGATTAATCTTTTGTTAACAAGGGGTTAGCAGCAGACAGCCGATATGGCTGCCAAGATCCGTACGGCATGCGTCATTTGTGCGCACAAGGCCCTTGACAAGCAAATCCGGCTGCACCAAATTTTTAGCACTCACCGGGGGGGACTGCTAACAAAGCCTCCTGGCGGGGAAAAACCCGACGGATTCAAAAACTTCTTCATGGAGGATACGAAGTGAAATTCCGACCATTACACGATCGCGTGCTGGTGCGGCGCCTCGAACAAGAGGCCAAGACCGCCGGCGGCATCATCATCCCGGATACGGCCCAGGAAAAGCCGATGGAAGGCGAGGTCCTCGCCGTCGGCTCGGGCGTGCGGGACGAGAAAGGTAAACTCCAGGCGCTCGACGTCAAAGTCGGCGACAGGATCCTGTTCGGCAAGTGGTCCGGCACCGAGGTCAAGATGGATGGGGAGGATCTCCTCATCATGAAAGAGTCCGACATCATGGGCGTCATCGAGGGCGTCAAGTCGGGCAGGAAAGCCGCCTGATTGCAAGGAGGTCCCAACATGGCTGCGAAAGAAGTGAAGTTTTCCGGCGATGCCCGGAGCAAGATGCTGCGCGGTGTCGACATCCTCGCCGACGCCGTCAAGGTCACCCTCGGTCCCAAGGGGCGCAACGTGCTGCTCGAGAAGTCCTTCGGCGCGCCGCGCATCTCCAAGGACGGCGTCACCGTCGCCAAGGAGATTGAACTCAAGGACAAGTTCGAGAACATGGGCGCCCAGATGGTGCGCGAGGTGGCATCCAAGACCAGCGACATCGCCGGGGACGGCACGACCACGGCGACCGTGCTGGCCCAGGCGATCGTGCGCGAGGGGAACAAGGCGGTGGCCGCCGGTATGAACCCGATGGACCTCAAGCGCGGCATCGACATGGCCGTCGCGGCGGTGGTCGAGGAGCTCAAGAAGCGCTCCAGGAAAGTCTCCGGCAACGACGAGATCGCCCAGATCGGCACCATCGCGGCCAACGGCGACGTCGAGATCGGCGAATACGTCGCCCGGGCGATGGAAGCCGTCGGCAACGAGGGCGTCATCACGGCCGAGGAGGCCAAGAGCCTCGCGAGCGAGCTCGACATCGTCGAGGGCATGCAGTTCGACCGGGGCTATCTGAGCCCGTATTTCATCACCGATGCGGAGCGCATGCAGGTCGAGATCGAGGACCCCTACGTCTTGCTGCACGAGAAGAAGCTGTCGAACCTGCAGGCGCTGCTGCCGGTCCTCGAGACGGTGGTGCGCTCCGGCAAGCCCCTGCTGGTTGTGGCCGAGGACGTGGAGGGCGAGGCGCTCGCCACCCTCGTCGTCAACAAGCTGCGCGGCGGGCTCAAGGTGGCGGCCGTCAAGGCCCCCGGCTTCGGGGACAGGCGCAAGGCGATGCTCGAGGACATCGCCATCCTCACCGGCGGCCAGATGATCAGCGAGGACCTCGGCATCAAGCTCGAGAATGTCGAACTGAATACGCTCGGCCGCGCCAAGAAGGTCGTCGTCACCAAGGACGACACCACCATTATCGAGGGCGCGGGCAAGAAGCGCGAAATCGAGGGCCGCTGCAACCAGATGCGGGCGCAGATCGAGGAGACGACCTCGGACTACGACCGCGAGAAGTTGCAGGAACGGCTGGCGAAGCTCGCCGGCGGCGTGGCGGTGATCCGCGTCGGCGGCGCCACCGAAACCGAAGTGAAGGAGCGCAAGGACCGCGTCGAGGACGCGATGCACGCGACCCGCGCCGCGGTCGAGGAGGGCGTCGTGCCCGGCGGCGGCGTCGCCCTTCTCTACGCCGCGAGGGTGCTCGACAAACTCAAGCCCGCCAACGACGACCAGCGGGTCGGCGTCGACATCGTCCGCCGCGCCCTCGAGCGCCCGACTCGCCAGATTGCCGAAAATTCCGGCGCGGACGGTGCCGTCGTAACCGGCAAGCTCCTGGAACAGAAGAATTACAGCTGGGGGTTCGACGCCCAGACCGAGAAGTACTGCGATCTGGTGAAGGCGGGCATCATCGACCCGACCAAGGTCGTGCGCATCGCGCTGCAGGACGCGGCGTCGATCGCCGGCCTGCTCATCACCACCGAGGCGATGGTGGCCGAGAAGCCGGAGAAGGAGGAGCCCGCCATGCCTCCCGGCGGTATGGGCGACATGGACTACTGATCAGAAGACAGCTCAGTGTTGGGGATGGGGCCGCGGTTGCCACGCCGCGGCCCTTTTTTCGTGCCCGAGCAAGCGCGGGATCAAGGCGCCGGCCGGCCGTGCGGACCCCACGAACCC
>CBESNX010000075.1:0-7528 GCA_965531025.1 uncultured bacterium | reverse complement strand
CGCAGCCGAAGGCTCAGGATTTGCGGCACTGTAATCATTCAATGAATCCGCGATTCAAGGCATTAGGTGAGCCATGAAACCGGCGGCGAAGCGCAGGCTGTTCCTGGCGCTGGGCTGGGGCTTCGTCGGGCTTGGCGTGGTGGGGCTGTTCCTGCCGGTTTTGCAGGGGATTCTGTTTCTTCTGATCGGGCTTGCGCTGCTTGCGAGAACCTCGGCGTGGGCGCGCTGGTTCCGGCAACGCCTCAAACGGCGCTACCCGAAGCTCGCCGCCGGCATCACCGCCGCGGAGGCGCGCGCCGCCGAGATCGTCAAGCGCCGCCTTCGCCGCGGATAGCGCTCTAGTTCCGGGCGGGAAGCAAGGTTGACTATGCGGGCCTCAAAGGGCCGGTGGCGCGGGCGGTCCCGTAACGCAGCCCTGCGACGTAGTTGGTGACCAGCGAGTTCGCCATCGCCGTCGCCGACTCGGGGCTCGCCCCGGCGCTCGTTAGTGAACAGATGCCGTGCAGACCGCACCAGAGAACCCGCGCGGAATGGAGTCTCTCACGCTCCCGGCCGGGGGGAAAGAGCGACGCCAGGGCCCCTTCGAGCAAGCCGAGCAGGCGGCGCACCTTTGCGTGATGTCCCTCGGGCAGCTCCTGACCCTCCGGCAGGCGGTGCTCGAACAGGATGTTCCATAATTTTGGATGGGCGCCGGTGAAGCCGATATAGGTCCGCGCCATGGCGCCCAAGGCGGCTTCCGGCTCGCCGTCCGGGCGCGCGTCCGCCAGGGCCTCGTAAAGCGCGTCCAGGGTGCCGCCGTTCAAGTGAACGATCAGGTCGTCGAGGTTCTCGAACAGATTGTACAGGGTCCCGGCGGAGTACCCGATCTTTGCGGCGACCCGGCGCGCCGTCAGCCCGCGCAACCCTTCCGCCTCGGCAATCTCCCGCGCCGCAGCCAACGCCATCTCATACAGTTCATCGCGGCTGTGATCGGACCGTCGCGCCATCGTGGTTTCCCCGCCCCGCAGATTTCTTGAACGCCGTTCAATATAAGCTCGAATGCATTGAGAATCAAGGGCTACGTTAATTGAATGGCGTTCATTATCTGCCAAGAATGCTTGCAGGGGCGTTCGTCCCGGCGCGTCTTCCCTCTTCCCTTGGAGCGGCCCTAGCCTCTGGCCCTGGGGTGGGCGCCGCGGTAAACCGCCATGAGCTTCGCGGCGTCCACCTCCGTGTAGCGCTGGGTGGTCGAGAGCGAGGCGTGCCCGAGCAATTCCTGGATGGTGCGAAGATCGCCCCCGTTGGCCAAGAGGTGGGTGGCGAAGCTGTGGCGCAGCGCGTGCGGCGTGGCGGTCTCGGGCAACCCGAGCGCGGCCCGGATCTCGCGCATCCGTTTCTGCACCACGCCCGCGGCCAGGCGTCTCCCCTGCTTGCCCACGAACAGCGGACCGTCGGGCTCCAGGCGGTAGGGGCAGACGGCGAGATAGTCCTCGATCGCCGCGATCACCAGCGGCAGCACCGGCACCATGCGCTGCTTGCGGCCCTTGCCGGTGATCACGATGGAATCGCTCCGCGGCGCCTCCTTGCGGTCGAGATTCAGGGCCTCGCCGAGGCGAAGGCCGCAGCCGTAAAGCAGCGTGAAAAGGGCCGCGTCCCGTTTCGCGACCCACGGCTCGGGGATCAGGTCGTTGGCGCCGTCGAGGGCCCGGCGCGCGTCCACCACGGAAAGCGGCTTGGGCACCGTTCGCGGCAACTTGGGCGCACGCACGGCCGCGAGCGCCGCGTTGCGGACCAGTCCCTGGCGATCGAGCCGGCCAAAGAAGCTGCGAAGCGCCGAGAGCGCCCGCGCGGTCGAGGCGCGCGCGAGCCCCGCCGCCGCCCGGCGCGCCAGGTAGCTGCGGAAATCGGCGGGCCGCAAGCTTCTGAGATCCTTAAGACTCGGCGGTCCGCCGAGATGCTCGGCAAGGAAGCGCAGGAAACCGTCGAGGTCGCGGCCATAGGCCGCGAGGGTGTGGAATGAGGCGCGCTTCTCATCGGCAAGCCAGGCCCGCCACTCGGCGACGGCCATGGCCAGTACGGGGTCGAGGACTACCCGGCCGACAGCCCGAGCCATGTACGGATGCAGTGCTCGAGGGTGCGCGCAAGGAAGGCCAGGTGTTCGGCTCCCTGGCCTGGGTCGAACCTGCCCTCGTAACGCGAGCCGAGCGCAAGGAGTCCGGTGGGCACGTGGGAATTCGCGCGCAGGCGCAGCAGCGCTTGCGACAGCACGAGGCCCGCCCCCGCCCCATAGATCGCGCGCCCCCCCGGGGCCTTCGGGTAGAGCACGAAGTCGTGCCCGGCGCCGAGCAATCGGTCGACCTCGCCGGCTTCCAGCATGCGAACGCCCGAGACGGTGGTCTGCGACAGGGGCCCGTCGGCCGATTCGACGCAGAGCGAGACCACATCGACGTCGAGTAACACCGCGAGATCGGTGGTCACCGCCTGGATCAGGTTTTCGAACGACTTCGCCTCCAGGAGCGCGAGGATGCCGGAATGAACCCGCATCTGGCTCGTCATGTTGGCGCGGCTGGCGGCCAGCAGATCGGCGTGGCGTTTCCTCAGCCGCTCGTTCTCGCGGCGCAGTTTCTCGATCATGAAGGACTGGAGATCGACGACGCCGTCCCCGTGCCGCCGCTGGGGCGGGAGAAGGAAGTCGAGCACCTCCGGATTCTCCGCGAGGAAGCCGGGATGGCGCCGCAAATACCGGGCGACCTGGTCTTCGCTCAGCCCTTGGCCGTCGGGGAAGGCCGCGTCCTTCGCGCGTTCGGTCATTCGGCGGCCACCGTCTTAGGGCCCAGGATCGACTGGCCGGTCTTCTCCCAGTCGGTGAGGAAGGCGGCCAGGCCCTTGTCGGTCAACGGGTGCTGGAACAGCTGGCGCAGCACCTGGGGCGGCATGGTCGCGACGTGGGCGCCGAGCTTGGCGGCCTCGACCACGTGCAGGGGCCCCCGGATGGAGGCCACCAGAACCTCGGTCCTGAAGGCCTCGTACTGCTTGTAGATCTGGCAGATTTCCGCGATCAGCTTCATTCCGTCCTGGCCGATGTCATCGAGCCGCCCGATGAAGGGGGAAACGAAGGCGGCGCCCGCCTTGGCGGCGAGAATCGCCTGGCCCGGCGAGAAGCACAAGGTCACGTTGACCATCTTGCCTTCGCCGCTCAGCGTCTTGCAGGCCTTGAGGCCATCGGCCGTCAGCGGCACCTTGACGGCGACATTCTCGGCCAGGCTCGCGAGCTTGCGCCCCTCGGCCACCATCGTCTCGCAGTCGGTGGCCGTCACCTCCGCGTTCACCGGCCCGGCAACGATGGCGCAGATCTCGCGGATGATGTCGGTGAACTCGGCCCCGGTCTTGGCCACAAGCGAAGGGTTGGTGGTCACTCCGTCCAGCAGGCCGGTTGCGGCCAGGTCGCGGATTTCGTCAACATCCGCCGTGTCGATGAAGAACTTCATGGCGTGTTTCCAGGGCTATGGCACATCCCGTGTCAAGATGGGTCAAGGTCGGTCCGGGACCTCGGCCAGGTTCCCTTGGCTCTGGCGAAGCTGCGCGGCTAAAGTGTAACCCATGCCGGAGCGCCGCGCCAGTTCCAAGGACACGAGCTTGACCGATCGCGTGCGGGTTTTGCTGCCCCTGCCGCTGGCCGGCGCCTATGATTACCGCGCACACCCCGAGATTCCCGTGAGGCCGGGCAGTTTCGTTCGCGTGCCCCTGGGCCGGCGCGAGATGGTGGGAGTCGTGTGGGATCGCTTCGGCGACAAAAAGTTGGCGGGCCGCGAGCCGGTGAAAGCGGAGCGGCTCAAGGACGTCATCGTCCGGCTCGACGCGCCGCCGCTCAGCCCCCTTCAGCGCCGCTTCGTCGACTGGGTCGCGGCCTATACGCTCACCCCGCCCGGCGCGATTTTGCGCATGGTGATGGGCGTGCCCGCGGCGCTTGCCCCCGCCAAATCCGTAACCGCCTTTGCGCGTAACCCCGAATGGCGCGCACCGGATGGCTTCCGCATGACGCCGGCGCGCGAGAGGGTGCTGAGGGCGCTGGCCGACGGCCCGCCGCGCCCCATGGCCGAGCTTGTGCGCGAGGCGGGCGCGGGGCCCCGCGTGGTTCGCGGGCTCGAGAAAGCGGGCGCGGTCTTGGCCGTACAACTGCCGCCGCCTGCGCCTTTCGCGCCTTCCGACTGGAAACGCCCGGGGCCGAGGCTTTCGCCCACGCAGGCGGAGGCCGCGGCCGCGCTCGGGGCCGCCGTGGCCAACGCCTGTTCCAGGCGGGAGGCCGGGGTCCAGGGAGATGGCGAGGGGGCGAAGGATGGGTTCGGCGTGATGCTGCTCGACGGGGTGACCGGATCGGGCAAGACGGAGGTTTACTTCGAGGCCATCGCCAAGGCGCTCGAGCTCGGCCGCCAGGTGCTGGTGCTGTTGCCCGAGATCGCGCTCTCCGCCCAGTGGCTGACGCGGTTCAAATCCCGCTTCGGCGCGGCGCCGGCCGAGTGGCACTCGGCCCTCGGGCCGAGGCGGCGGCGCATCACCTGGCGGGCGGTGGCGGAAGGCGGGGTTCAGGTGGTCGTCGGGGCGCGCTCGGCGCTGTTCCTTCCGTTCCCGAGTCTCGGCCTCATCGTCGTCGATGAGGAGCACGACACCTCGTTCAAGCAGGACGATGGGGTGCTTTACAACGCCCGGGACATGGCCGTGGTGCGCGCGCAACTCACCGGTATTCCCGTCGTTCTGGTCTCGGCCACGCCGTCGCTCGAGACCGTGACGAACGTTCGGGAAGGGCGCTATGCCCACCTCCATCTTCCCGGCCGGCACGGCGCGGCGAGGATGCCCGAAATCCACCTGATCGACATGCGCGTGGACGCCCCGGCGCGGGGCAGCTGGCTCTCGCCGACGTTGCGGTCCGCGCTTCGTGAGACCTTCGCGGCGCGCGAGCAGGCGATGCTGTTCCTGAACCGCCGGGGTTACGCGCCGTTGACGCTTTGCCGGACCTGCGGGCACCGCCTGCAATGCCCCAACTGCTCCGCCTGGCTGGTCGAGCACCGCCGGGCGGGGCGGCTTGCGTGCCATCACTGCGGCCATTCCACGGGCCTTCCCGAAACCTGCCCGTCGTGCGGCGATGCGGGCAGCTGGGCCGCCTGCGGGCCGGGCGTCGAGCGTCTGGCGGAAGAGGTCACGGGCCTCTTCCCCGACCTCCGCCAGGCCATCATGGCGAGCGACACGTTGACCGGCGCCCACGCGGCGCAAGAGCTCGTGCGCCGCGTGGAGGCACACGAGATCGACCTTCTGATCGGCACCCAGGTCATGGCCAAGGGGCATCACTTCCCGCTTCTGACCCTCGTCGGGGTGGTGGACGCCGACCTCGGCCTTGCCGGCGGGGATTTGCGGGCCGCCGAGCGGACTTACCAGTTGCTTGCCCAGCTCGCGGGGCGCGCGGGCCGGGCCGAACGCCCCGGGCGGGCGTACTTGCAGACTTTCGACCCCGGCCACCCCGTCATGTGGGCGCTGGCTTCCGGGGCGCAGGACGATTTTCTGGCAGCCGAGACGAAGGCGCGGCGGAGCGCCAACATGCCGCCGTTTTCCCGGCTCGCGGCGGTCATCCTTTCCGGGCGCAAGGAGGCGGAGGTCGATCAGGCGGCGCGGCAATTGAGCCGCGCGGCGCCGAGGGGCGGCGAGATCGAGGTCCTGGGCCCGGCGCCGGCGCCCCTGGCGCGGCTGCGCGGGCGCCACCGCCGCAGGTTCCTGGTGATATCGGCGAAGCGCTTCAACCTGCAAGGGGCGCTCAAATCGTGGCTGCGCGCCGTCGGCACGCCGAAATCGGTGCGCGTGCAGGTCGATATCGACCCTTACAGCTTCATGTGAGCGTTCCTGACGCCCACCTCGCTCAGGACCTTGCCGCACGGCGTCAAGCGCCCCGAAAGACGCGCCCTCGGCCCCCTTCACCCGGCTTGCAACGCATCCATGAGTGTGTTAGGTAGGCGGCGCCCCTTCGGGCGGGGGGAAAAGGCGCCCGAAGGGGCGTTTTGTTACGGTTGAGACTTCGGTCCGTTTGGTGAATCTCATCTGAGACTTCGGGAGCAACCCTGGTGCCGTCCGACACGAAAGGCGCAAGCGGCCTTGCCGGGCGCTACGCCACCGCATTGTTCGAGCTGGCCGAATCCCGGAAGATTCTGGACGAGGTCGCGGGTGACTTCGCCCGCTTGCGCGCGATGATGGACGAATGCGCCGATCTGCGGCGCCTGACCTTGAGCCCGGTGATCTCGCGCGAGGACCAGACCAGGGCGATGACGGCGCTGGCGGAGAAGGCGGGGATGAGCGGGTTGACGCGCAACTTCCTCGGCCTCGTCGCGATGAACCGCCGCCTGTTCGCGCTCGGCCCGATGATCGACGCCTATCTCGCGCTGTTGGCGGAAAGCCGCGGGGAGGTGACCGCGCAAATCACCTCCGTGGGCAAGCTCACGCAAAAACACATGGATGCAATTGCTAACGCGCTTAGAATGGCCGTGGGCAGCGAGATCGTGATCGAGGCGCGGGTCGATCCCTCGCTTCTCGGCGGGCTCATCGTCAAGGTCGGATCGAAGATGATCGACAGTTCGCTGCGCACCAAGCTGCAGAAGCTGGAGCTTGCCATGAAAGGGATTGGTTGATGGACATCCGTCCCGCGGAAATCTCCGCGATTCTCAAGGAGCAGATTTCCGATTTCGGCGCCGAGGCCGAGGTTGCCGAGGTCGGTCAGGTGCTCTCGGTGGGCGACGGCGTCGCCCGGGTCTACGGCCTGGATCAGGTCCAGGCCGGCGAGATGGTCGAGTTTCCCGGCGGCATCAAGGGCATGACCCTGAATCTCGAGGCCGACAACGTCGGGGTCGTGATTTTCGGCGAGGACCGCACCATCAAGGAGGGCGATACGGTCAAGCGCACGGGCGCCATCGTCGATGTGCCGGTAGGCAAGGAACTGCTGGGGCGCGTGGTGGACGCGCTCGGCAACCCGATCGACGGCAAGGGGCCGATCGAAGCGACCGAGCGCCGCCGCGTCGAGGTCAAGGCTCCCGGCATCATCCCCCGCCGCTCGGTCCACGAGCCGGTGCAGACGGGTCTCAAGGCCATCGACAGCCTGATTCCCATCGGCCGCGGCCAGCGCGAGCTCATCATCGGCGACCGTCAGACCGGCAAGACCGCGATCATCCTGGATACCATCATCAACCAGAAGCAGTTCAACGAGGGCGACGAGGAGTCCAAGAAGCTCTATTGCCTTTACGTGGCCATCGGCCAGAGGCGCTCGACCGTGGCCCGCATCGTCAAGACCCTGGAGGATTACGGGGCGCTCGAGTACTCCATCATCGTCTCGGCCACCGCCTCGGAGCCGGCCCCGTTGCAGTTCCTGGCCCCTTACGCCGGCTGCGCCATGGGCGAGTATTTCCGCGACAACGGCATGCACGCGGTGATCTTCTACGACGACCTGTCGAAACACGCGACCGCCTACCGCCAGATGTCGCTGCTGCTGCGCCGGCCGCCGGGCCGCGAGGCCTAT
>CBESNX010000074.1:0-7654 GCA_965531025.1 uncultured bacterium | reverse complement strand
CACCTGGGTGATGGCCTCGGCCGCGGTCATTTGCCTGGCGGTCTCCCCTTACTCCACCGCGACCAGCTTGACCAGCGGGCGCGAGCCCGTGGCCTTGGCATAGCGGAGAAGCGTTTTCATGCTGGGTAGCCTCCGGCCGCTTTCGATCCGCGCCACCGCCGATTGCGTGGTGCCCATCCGCTCCGCCAACTCGGCTTGCGTCAGTCCGGCGCGGACGCGGGCGGCGATAAGTTCGCGCGCCAGGGCGAACTCGCCGGTCATCGCGTCATAGGCTTCCCGGACTTCAGGGTCTGACAGCATCTTGTCTTTCATGGCCTCGAAACGCTCGCTCACGCTTTCATCTCCTTCAGTCGTGCCAGCGCTAGGTCAAGGGCGCGGCGTGGCCATGGCGCGGTAACCTAGCGCTGGATCGCCCTCGGGTCGAGGGCGTCCTGGAGGCCGTCGCCCAGGAAGTTGAACGCGATCACGGTGACGAAGATCAGCATGCCGGGATAGAAGGCGAGCGCCGGCGCCGTCCAGATCAGTTCCTGGGCGTTGGTCAGCATGTTGCCCCAGCTCGGGATCGGTGGCTGGATGCCGAGGCCTAAGAAGCTCAAGACCGATTCCAGGAGGATGATGCCGCCGACCGAGAGCGTGGTGGCGACGATGATCGGCGAGATGACGTTGGGCAGGATGTGCACCGTCATGATGCGCAAGCCCCCGGCCCCCTGGGCGACGGCGGCCAGCACGAACTCGCGCTCGCGCACCGTCAGCGCCGCGCCGCGCACGAGCCGCGCCACCGTGGTCCAGCCCACCATGGCGACGATCACGATGATGCGATACAGGCTGATGTTTTCGTCTTCCGTGACCATTGCCGGCAGGCCGAGCTTGTTGAGATCGACCGCCGCCAGCACGATCAGCAGGGGCAGAAGCGGGAGCGCGATCACCCCGTCGGTGAGGCGCATCAGCACCGCATCGAGCCTGCCGCCGTAATATCCCGCCAGGAGTCCGATCACGGTGCCGATGACCGCCGCCACGACCGCCGCCACGATGCCGATGAAGAGCGACACCCGGCCGCCGTAAAGGAGGCGCAGGAAAACGTCGCGCCCGAGCTCGTCGGTGCCGAGCGGATGGGCGAGCGACGGCCCCTTGAAGCGGCTGAAGAGATCGACCGCGTTGGCGTCCAGCCCCGCCCACGCCTCGATCAACGGCGCGGCCCCGGCCGCCAGGCAAAGCACGAGCAATACGATGGCGCTCGCCACCGCGCCCCGATGATCGAGGAAGCGCCGCCACAGCAATCCCCAGAGCGAGCGCGGCGCGCGCGCCCCGGTCACGCCGGCCGCCGTGGCCGCCGAATCGGCGCCCGGCGGCGTCATGGTCCCGCCCCCGTCTTACGGTAAGAGATACGGGGATCAAGCCAGGCATAGCTTATGTCGGCCCCGAGGTTGGCGGCCAGCGTCAATAGCGTCGCGAACAAAAGCCCGACAAGCGCGAGGTTGAAGTCATTGCCCATGATGGCGTCGAAGATCATCTTGCCCATGCCGGGATAGGCGAACATGGTTTCGGTGATCAGCGCGCCGGAGAACAGATTGCCGAAGCTGAGCGCGACGATGGTGACCACCGGAATGAGCGCGTTGCGCAGCGCGTGCCTGAGCACCACCCGGGCCTTGCCCGCGCCCTTGGCCCTTGCCGTGCGGATGAAGTCCTGGCGCAGCGTCTCCATCATGGCCGCGCGCATATAACGGGTGTAGTGGCCGACGCTGAAGATGGTCAGGGTGAGTGTCGGCAGAACGAGATGCTTGGCCGTATCGAGCACGCCCTCCTGGCCGACGGTCGAAATCCCGCTTGCCGGCAATGCGCCCAGCATCACCGAGAAGACGATGATCAGCATCAGCGCGAGCCAGAAGACGGGGATCGAGATGCCGGCGAAGCACAACAGGTTGATGGCGTGATCGGCCCGCGAGTGAGGATGGAGCGCGGCGTAAATGCCGGCGGGGATGGCGATGACGACGGAGAGTGCGAAGCTCAACCCCATGAGGTTCACGGTGTTGAGGAGAAAAGGCGGCATCACTCGCCAAACAGGCTCGACGAACAAGCGCGAGTTGCCGAAATCCCCTTCGAGGGCCGCGAGGAGCCAGGCGAGGTAGCGCGCCATCAGCGGCTGGTCGAGGCCGTAGACCGCCCGCAGGCGTTCCGCGTCGGCGGGTGTCAGTTTGGGGTCGGATGCGATCATGAGGTCGATGGGATCGCCCGGCATCAGCCCGATCAGCGCGTAGATCACGAAGGACATGATCAGCAGCACGATCACCGATTCCATGAGCCGGGTTGCGACGAAGCGGGTCATGGCGGCCTGGCCTAATCCTTGAAGTGGCAGGCCGCGACGTGACGGCCCGCCCCGTCTGCTTGGGGCCTGCCGGGCGCGGGCTCGCGGGGCGGGTTTTCGCTGCGGCACACGGCCTCGGCCTTGGGGCAGCGCGTGTGGAACGGGCAGCCGCCCGGCGGGTTGATGGGGCTCGGCACATCGCCCCGCGCCGCCCTTCGCCTGGCATCCGGCCGGCGCTTGCCGCGGCCCGGCGCCGGCACCGCGTCGATCAGGGCCTGGGTGTAGGGATGGCTGGGCCGCGCGAAAAGGTCCTCGCGCCGCGCCAGCTCCACGATATGGCCGAGATACATCACCGCGACCGTATCCGCGATATGGTCCACCACCGCGAGATCATGGGTGATGAAGAGATAGGTCAGCCCGTGGGCCTCCTGCAGGTCCTTCAAGAGATTGAGCACCTGGCTCTGGATCGACACGTCGAGGGCGGAGAGGGGCTCGTCGGCGATGACGAGGTCGGGTCTCAGTACGAGCGCCCGGGCGATGGCGATGCGCTGGCGCTGGCCGCCCGAAAACTCGTGGGGGTAGCGCTCGACGTCCCGGGGCTTGAGCCCGACGGCCTCGATCACCTCGCGCACCCGCTGGGCCCGCGCGCCGCGCTCTCCCCAGCGGTGGATCTTCAAGGGCTCGGCGATGATGGCGCCGACCGGCAGGCGCGGATTGAGCGACCCGAAGGGGTCCTGGAAGACGAACTGGATCGACCGGCGCACGGCTTTGAGACTGCGCGGGGAAAGCCGGGTGAGGTCTTGGCCCTTGAAGCGGACGGTGCCCGCGTCCGGGCGGTAAAGCTGCGCCAGCGTGCGCGCGCAGGTGGTCTTGCCGCAGCCGCTTTCGCCCACGAGCGCGAGGGTCTCGCCGCGCTCGAGGGTGAAGCTCACGCCGTTGACCGCGTGAACCCGGCCCCGGGTGCGGGAAAACAGGGTGGGGCCGCGCACGGGGAAGTGCTTGACCAGTCCCTCGACTTCGAGGAGGGGCGGCTCGGCGGCGGGCGAGAGATGCGGCGTCCGAGTCGTCATTGGCCGGCCTTGAAACAGGCGACGAAATGGCCTTCGCCCGCCTCCTCGAGCTCGGGCTCGCGTTCGCGGCACCCTTGATCGGCCAGCGGGCAGCGGTCCGAGAACCGGCAGCCCCGGGGCAGGAACATCAAATCGGGCACGATGCCGGGAATCGTCGGAAGCCGGTGCGATCTCTTACCGATCCGCGGCACCGTTTCGATCAGTCCCCGGGTGTAGGGGTGGAGCGGCGCATCAAAAATCGCCGCGGTGTCCGCCCGCTCGACGATGCGCCCGGCGTACATGACCGCGACCTCGTCCGCGATCTCCGAGATCACGCCGAGATTGTGGCTGATGAACTGGATCGCCGTGCCCGTCTCCTCCTGGATCGCCAGCATCAGCTCCAGGATCTGCGCCTGGATGGTGACGTCAAGCGCGGTGGTGGGCTCGTCGGCGATCAAGAGCGCGGGCCCGCAGGCAAGCGCCATGGCGATCATTGCCCGCTGGCGCATGCCGCCGGAAAGCTGGTGGGGGTACTCGTGCGCGCGTACCGCCGGATCGGGAATTCCAACCTTGTCCAGAAGCTCCGTGGCGGCGTCGAAGGCCTCCTTGCGGGAGGCTCGCCGGTGGATGAGATAGGCCTCGGCGATCTGGTCGCCGATGGTGACGACCGGGTTGAGCGAGGTCATCGGCTCCTGGAAGATCATGGCGATGCGGTTGCCCCGCACGTCCTCCATCTCGCGTTCCGTAAGGCCGACGAGGTCGATCCCCTGCAACAGGATCTCGCCGTTGGTGATGCGGCCCGGCTCGGGGACGAGCCGCAAGAGCGACAAGGCCGTCACGGACTTGCCGCAGCCGCTTTCGCCGACGACCCCGAGGGTGCGGCCCGGCGCGATGTCGTAGGAGACGTGATCGACGGCCCGAAGCACCCCCGCCGGGGTCACGAACGTGACCTCCAGGTCGCTGACCTCGAGGAGTCCCTGGGCGCCGGCGGAAGACATCGTGGATGCGACGGAGCCCTTAAGGCGCCGCGCGCCAATTTTCCACCCACAAGGTGGTGGTATACTGATGGCCCGTCGGCTCGACGCCCTTCAGCCATTTCGGCATGATGTAGGCCTGGGCGCGGAAGAACAGCGGGATGACGGGAAGCTCTTCGGCGTAGATCCGTTGCAGGCGCCGCCACAGCGCGCGGCGCTTTTCGCGGTCGAGCTCGACCTCGATCGCTTCGAGCAGCGTATCGACCTCCGGGTTGACGTAACCGGTGAAGTTCTGTCCCGAATAGTTGTTTGCCGCCGTCGGGATCTCCTTGGAATGAAGGACATTGCGCGGCACGCTCTCGGGCGCGCTCAGCCAGGCGAACATGGCCATTGCGGTGTATTTGCGCTGGGTCACGGTTTGGCCGAAGAACACGCGCGCCGGCTCGTTGCGGATGCGCACGTCGACCCCGATCTCGCGCCACTGGCTTTGCAGCACCTGTTGCACCATCTCGCGGCTGCGGTCGCCCGCCGTGGTCATGAGCTCGAGGGTCAAGCGTCGGCCCGCGCCGTTGACGCGCACGCCCTTGCGCTGCACGGTCCAGCCCGCCGCGTCCAGAAGCGCCGCGGCCTTGTTCACGTTCCTGCGGTAGATGGGAATGTCGTCGCTGTGGATCCAGTCCAGGGGGCTCACGAAGGAGTGGGCCACGGGCTGGCGTCCGTCGAAAAGCTGTTGGCTGATGGCCTCGCGGTCCAACGCGTAGATCAGGGCCTGGCGCACCCTTTTGTCCTTGAGCACCGGGTTCTCCAGGTTGAGATCCAGGTGCTCGTAAATCAGGCCGGGCTTATAGAGGATGTTGAATTTCCTGCCGTGGCGTTTCTCGAAGGCGATCGCCTGGTCGAGCGTCAAGCCCAGCTCGCCGGCGATGTAGTCGATGCTGCCGGAAAGGAGGTTGGCTTCCAGCGCCGCCGTCTTTTCGATCACGCGCACGACGATGCGGCGGAAAAAGGGTTTCTTGCCCCACCAGGTCGGGTTTCGTTCGAGCACCACATGCGAGCCCAGGGCTTTCCCGGTGATGCGGTAAGGACCGAAATAAAGGCCCGGATTGGTGGTGTCGGTATCGAAGACGGTGCGGTTGCGGTATTCGGCGGGGTCCTTGAACTTGGCGCGGTCGAGATGCGCGGGGATCAGGCCGAAGCCGTTGATGTCGTTGTAATCAAAGGTTATTCGGTCGATGTGCAGGGTGAAGGTCTTGTCGTCCTTCACGTCGATTTTCAGGATGCGCCGGTAAAGCTCGCCGGCGGCGACGCCGCTTAGGGGGTGGCGTCCGACCTCGTAGGTGAACAGCACGTCCTTCGTGGTGACCGGCGTCCCGTCCCCCCATACCGCGTCCGGGCGGATGGTGTAGGTGACGGCGATGCCCTTCTTGCCGGTGGGCAAGGTCTCCGGCGCCGCGAGCCCGTTTTCGATGGTCGGGAGCTTGGTGCACAACATGCAGATAAGTTGCCAGTTCTTGTCATGGACCGTGAACGGCCGCCGGGTCATGGCGAGCACGTAGGATTTGGCCAGCATCGAATCGATGTTGGGGTGAAAGGTCGCCGGGAACTGGGTCATGCCGATGACGAGCTCGTCCTTGGGCCCGCCCTTCGCCGCCGGCGCAATGAGCGCCGCCGATCCAAGAACGAGAAGGAAGAGGGCCAGCGGTTTTCGCATGGGTCTTATCCGGCGACGAGCGGGCAAGGACTCTAACAAAGATTGCCGGCTCCGCCAGCGATTACTTGCGGGCGCGATGGCCGGCGTCCTTGGCGCGCCCGGCAATCAGGTGGTGAGTCGCCTCGGTCATGCGTGTAAAGTAGGCGAATGACGGCAAAGAGAAATCTCAAACCTGAAACCTTGGCGGCGCAAGCGCTGGGCTGGATCGAGCCGCCGTACAAGGACCTTACGCCGCCAATACATCCCGCGACCACTTATGAGCGGGAGCCTGACGGCTCTTATGCCGGCGGCAAGCACTATTCGCGCGACGGGAACCCGAGCTACGACCAGACGGAGGCGCTGTTGGCGGCGCTCGAAGGCGGGGCCGAGGCGCTGCTTTTCGCCTCGGGCATGGCCGCGGCCACGGCGGTGTTTCAGGCGCTGAAGCCCGGCGATCGCGTGGTCGCGCCGGAGGTCATGTATTGGGGCGTGCGCAAGTGGCTGAACGACTTCGCCACGCCTTGGGGCCTGGCGGTCGACTACGTAGCGACCGACGACCTCACTGCGCTTAAGGCGGCGGTGCATCCCGGCCGGACCAAGGTTGTCTGGATCGAAACGCCGGCGAATCCGACCTGGGCCGTCACCGACATCGCGGCTGCCGCCGAAATCGCGCATGGCGCCGACGCCCGGCTGGCCGTGGACAACACTGTGGCGACGCCGGTGATCACGCGTCCCATCGACCTCGGCGCCGACATCGTGATGTACTCGGCCACAAAATATCTCAACGGCCACAGCGATGTCGTGGCGGGCGCCCTCGTCGCCGCCGAGAGAGACGCGTTTTGGGACCGGGTGCGGGCCAATCGCGCGAAGGGCGGGGCCGTGCTCGGCCCTTTCGAAGCCTGGCTGCTGTTGCGCGGCATGCGCACGCTGTACCTCCGTGTGCGGGCCGCCTCCGCCACGGCGCTCGCGATTGCCCGCCATTTCGCCGGCCATCCCAAGGTCAGCGCGGTGCTTTATCCGGGGCTTGAGAGCCATCCGGGGCATGGGGTGGCATCGCGGCAAATGCCGGGCGGCTACGGCGGGATGCTTTCCCTCCGGTTTGCGGGCGGGGAGAAAGCCGCCCTGCGGGTCGCGGCGGAGGTGCGGGTGTTCAAGCGCGCGACCTCGCTCGGCGGCGTCGAAAGCCTGATCGAGCACCGCGCCAGCATCGAAGGTCCGGGTACCGTGGCGCCGCCGGACCTGCTCCGTCTCTCGGTCGGCATCGAGGACGCGGAGGACCTCATCAGCGATCTGGAGCGGGCTCTCGCCTGCCTGCCACATTCGCCCAAGGCTTGACTCAGCAAGTAGTCCGCCAATTGGCAGGCTAACTTTCTGATTTATAAGAGTAAGTACGGTTGCGGGGGCCCGGTCCGAGCACACCGAACCGCGCGCATGTGGTTGCAAGTGTTGCGACGGAAGAGTGGCGTCACCGGAGCGGCACGCAGGGCGGGCGGAGATGGTGCCGGGCGCCGATTCCTGTTAGCATCGGGCAGACCGATGAAGCCCATGCGGGCACTGCCGGTTCAGAAGGGTAACCAGGCAATGACACCACCGAAAATATCTCTGGCGTCAGCCGCGGTCGCGCTGGCGCTTGCCGCCT
>CBESNX010000073.1:0-7688 GCA_965531025.1 uncultured bacterium | reverse complement strand
CATGTGCTTGAACCGGTAATTGTACTTCTTCGGCTCATCGGGACCGGCTTTTCTCAGCATACGTATCGTCGTCGGCGCCGTGTGGAAGATATTGACGTTGAGCCGCTCGGCTATCCTCCAGGCGCGACCGGCATCCGGGTAGGTCGGCACACCCTCGTACATGACGCTCGTCGCGGCGAGCGCCAACGGGCCGTAAACGATGTAGGAATGGCCCGTGATCCAGCCGATGTCCGCCAGGCACCAGTAAACATCCTCCGGGTGAATGTCCTGGACGTACTTCGATGTCCCGGCGACATAAGCAAGATAGCCCCCCGTGCTGTGCTGACATCCCTTGGGTTTTCCGGTCGTGCCGCTGGTGTACATGATGAACAGCGGGTCTTCGGCCGGCACCGGCACCGGATCGATTCTTTTGCCGGCGTAATCCTTGAGCACATCGTTCACGAAGTGGTCACGACCTTCCACCATCGGCGTTTCGGAGACATATTTGTCCGGATAGCGTTTCCAAACCAGGACCTTATCGACGGTTTGGCCCTGCTTTTCCGCCACCTCGACGGCCAGCTCGGCGTTGGCTTTGTGGTCGATCAGGTTGCCGGACCTGTAGTAGCCGTCGATGGTTATCAGCACGTTGCTGCCGGAGTCCGCGATCCTGTCGCCGCAGGACTGGCCGCTGAATCCGCCATAGACCTCGGAGTGAATGACGCCGAGTCTGGCGCAGGCAAGCATGGTGACCGGAAGCTCCGGAACCATCGGCATGTGAAGCGTGACCCGGTCGCCCGTCTTCAGTCCGGCAAAGTCCCTGAGCAGCGCGGAAAGCTCGTTCACCCTGACGTAAAGTTCCTGATAGGTCAGGGCCACATGAGCTTCATCTTCCGGTTCCGGTATATATAGAATTGCCGCTTTGTTCTTGTACTTCGGCAGGTGTCGATCGACGCAGTTGTAGCATGCATTAATCTTTCCGCCGAGGAACCATTTCCAGCAAGGGGCGTCGGATGTGTCGAGCGTCGTATGCCAGTATTGATACCAGTCAAGCAGGTCGGCATATTCCTTAAAACATTCGGGAAAATTCTCCAAACCGAACCGTTCATAAACCGCGGGGTCGGTCATGTTTGCCTGCGCAATAAACTGCGCGGAGGGCTGGATATACCCTTCTTCCTTCCAGTGAACCGCAATCTGCGCCTCGCTGACCTCGGCTCCCCCGACGATTTTTTGTTTGCCCATAGCCGATTCTCCCTGCTTGGAACCTGGCTGAGTTCTCGAACTCTTGACCCGCCTTATTCATGAGGCGACTCACGAACGCCAGGCGGGCGTAATTTTTATCCGACGCCGTGATGGGCCGCAAGCGCCTTTTGGGGCGCTCTCCGGGGTGTTTGGTCCGGCGGGTTGGATTGCCGCCCGACGGGTCGGAGCTTCGTTCCGGCCCTATCCCAGGAGCGTCACCGCACCGTCCTTCACGGTGACGGCGACGACTTCCAGGCTCTGGCCCGCACAGGGGCCGGAAAGGCAGGACCCGTCCCGAATGTCGAAGGTCGCCGCGTGGTTCGCGCACAGGATCCGGGTCTTGTCATGGGTGAGGAACGTGTCCGGCTTCCAGTTGAGCGGCAGACCCCGGTGGCAGCAGACATTGACGTAGGCGAAAACCTCGCCCTGCTTTCGGACGGCGAAGATGTCGCACGTCTCGCCGTCCAGTCTCACGGTGAATCCCTTGCCGCCGGGATCCGGGATGTCCTCGAGCCGGCATAGCACGGCGCCGGCTCGCGCCAAGCCCCCCTTGCCGCCCGGCGCATTGCCCGTTGCCCCGCCCGCGCTCCCGCGCCTCACCGTCACCGTGCGCGCCAACCCCACTCTTTGAACCCTCAGGCCCCGGTCCCGGC
The DNA here is from genome assembly GCA_965531025.1 of uncultured bacterium. Taxonomy (GTDB): domain Bacteria; phylum Pseudomonadota; class Alphaproteobacteria; order SMXQ01; family SMXQ01; genus CBESNX01. The sequence continues at coordinate 5,817 of CBESNX010000073.1, read as the reverse complement.
CATGGCGCACAGGATTTCCCATTCCGGGCCGCGAACGGGCGCCACCGAGAGGCGCGAGAAGCCCAAGAGCGCCAGGTTTTCAAGCCCCGGCCCGGCCTTGATCGCGCCCAGCGTCACGGGCGTCTCGAGCGGCCTCAAAGCCTTGACGTCCGCATGGCGAACCGTCCGCCCGGGTCGGACTTGAACAGACAATAGGCCATTGTATTCCCTTATGTTTCGGGACCATCCGGGCTTCGGAAGAAGACCTTTTTCCAGGGCTCGATGGTGACGCTTTCGAACAGACCGGCCTGGTAATAGGGATCGTCCTGCGCGAAGGCCTCCGCCGCCTCTCTGTCCTCGGCCTCGATGATGAAGACGCTCCCCGTCATGGCTTGCCCGTCGTCCGCGAGCGTCGGTCCGGCGACGAGGACCTTCTCGGCGAAGCCCTTCATGTAGTCGAGATGGGCCGGCCGGGTCCTGGCCCTGACCTCGGCGTGGCCGGGCTTATCCACGCTGTGGATGAAAAAGAACATGCTAGAGCCCCCGTGACGTTGCGTGATGCGGGTTGGGCCGTCTCAACCTTGTGCGGCGCCCAGGGTTCCTTGTCCGTTGCGGAGCCCGGCGCCGTCGCCATCCAACGGTCGCAATCTAGCTCAACGGAACCGCCCGATCCAGTTCGGACTGTCGGGTCGTCAACCAGCGTGTTCGTTGGGGGTTTCGGTCGTGAAGGGGCGGGCGAGCACCTCGGCGATCGCGTCATCGATGTCGGCGCCAAGGTTGATGACGGCATCGACCGCGCAACAAATCGGCATCTCGACTTTATGTTTGCGGGCAAGCGCGCCGAAGGCGGCGGCCGAGAATGCCCCTTCCGCCAAGGGCTTCCGCGGCCCCATGACCGTTTCAAGGGCCTCGCCCCGCCCCAGCGCAAGGCCGAGCGAGAAGTTGCGCGATTGTGTGCTGCTGCAAGTCAGCACTAGATCGCCGAGACCCGACAGGCCCATCAGGGTCTGCGGGCGCGCCCCCTTGGCGACGCCCAGGCGCACCATTTCGGAAAGGCCGCGGGTGATCAACGCGGCGCGCGTGTTCTCTCCCATGCGGCGTCCGGTGACGATGCCGCAGGCGATGGCCAGCACGTTCTTCGCGGCGCCGCCGATCTGCGCCCCCGTCGGATCGTCGGAAAGGTAAGGACGGAAGGCCGGCGAGCCGAGCGCCTCGACGAGGGACTTTCCCAGCGCCGCGTCCGCGCAGGCCAGGGTCACCGCCGTCGGCTGGCCGCGCGCCACTTCCTCGGCGAAGGTCGGACCCGAAAGCACCGCGACGGGCAGGCCCGGCAGCGTCTCGGCGATGATCTCGCTCATCAGGGCCGAGGTTTCCTGTTCGATTCCCTTGGCGCAGATCATCACCGGCGTGCCCGGGGCGAGATGGGGGGCGAGGTCCGTCGAAACGCCCCGCATGAACTGCGAGGGCATGCACAAAAGCAGGGCGTCCGTGGAAGCCGCGTCGGCGAGGTTGGAAACCGCCCGGATGTCGGGGGAAAGGGCGACGCCCGGCAGCAAGGTTTTGTTCTCGCCAAATTCGTTGATGGCGGCGACGACTTCCGCGTCGCGCGCCCAGATCACCACCTCGCGGCCCGCCCTTTGCGCCACCGTCGCCAGCGCGGTGCCCCAGGCGCCGGCGCCAATGATGCCGATCTTTTTCACCTTTTCGCGTCGCTTTTCGGTTGCGTACACGCCGCGGAGCCGGCGGCGGGATCGGGGCGCCGGCGCGGTCGAGCGCGCCCCAAGCTCTTTTCCCCCGCGCCTTGTGGCGAGACCGCCGGGGGTGCGCTCACAGGCTGAGATTGAAGGCCACCGAAATACGCAGGCCTTCACCAAGATAAGGCCTGACCGCGTGAGGCAGCCAGGAAGGAAAGAGCAGCATCATCCCGGCGTGGGGATGGATCAGCTCGTTCGCGCCCATGGAGTGGCAGCCGGGGAGCGCGAAGCTGAGGTTCGGCGCGTACATGGCCGGCCCTACCCCGCGCGGGTCCGTGATCTCGAATGCGCCGCCAAGGGCCGGATTGGCGTCCGTTCCCCCGTCGTCGACGTAGTAGCTTCCGGACCAGTAGCAGCCGGGATGGGTGTGAAACTCGTTGGCATGGCCGCGGCGGTTGATGTTGGCCCAGGAGTTCATCCGCCACTCGATCTTCACCGGCGCCCCCTTGCGGTCTACGGTCAAGCGGTCGGCGAGTTTCACGACCTCGTCCAGAAGCCTCCGGCCCGCCTCGCCACTCCATCGCTCGAAATCGCCGTCCGACTGCCAGCCCCCGAGATTGCTGTGCTCAACGCCCTGGGTCGCGCGCTCGCGCTCGAGGATAACGGTTTTCAGGGTCTGGTTCAGCGTTTCCGCGCCGGGCGTCTCGTAAACGGCCAAAGGCGTCGGAAAATAGCTGCGAACCTCGATTTTTCCCGGCCGCCGGTCAACGGGATCCGCCATCGCTCTCGGCTCCCTCGTTCGTAGAAGTTCATGGATGCCTCAACACCCCATTGTCCCGCGTGGCGCGCTTCTGTGCAATGGCTCCTCGTTCCGGTGCGCCGGGCCCGCGAGGACGCTCGCGGGCGCGCCTAGCGTCGCGGCGGCGGTTGCCCGTGTTTCCCCTTGGCTGTCGCTGACGTCTTAGGCAGCTCGCTGGGGCGGGGACAAGGCTGTGCGCCGAGATGGCGGCGCGACCGTTGTCGCCCGGGGCCGGCGCCCGGCGCCAGGCCTCGCCGTTTCACGCCTTGACGCCGGCGCCGAGGGCGGGCCGGGCGTTTGGGTCGAGGGGCCAGCGCGGCCGCGGCGCGAAGTCGAAGGCATCGGTCAGGCCGAGCCGCAGCCGCTCGATCCCGGCCCAGGCGACCATGGCCGCGTTGTCGGTGCAAAGCGCAAGCGGCGGCGCGACGAGCCGGAACCCTTGCATCTTGGCAAGGTCGTTCATTTGCTTCCGCAGGTGCCGGTTTGCCGCCACGCCGCCGGCCACCACAAGGGTGCGTCCGGCGGGATGGCGGGGGCGATAAGCCTCGATGGCGTGCGTTGTGCGGTCGACCAGCACCTCGCCCACGGCGGCCTGGAACGAGGCGCAGAGATCGGCAACGTCGCTCTCCGTCAAAGGCCCGGGCGAAAGCTTATCGATGCGCCGGCGCAGCGCCGTCTTCAGCCCGGAGAAGGAAAAATCGCATCCGGGCCTTCCCTTCATGGGACGGGGCAGGTCGAAGCGGGCGCCGTCGCCCTTTTGCGCCGCCCGTTCCACCAGCGGCCCGCCTGGATAGCCGAGGCCGAGCATTTTCGCGGTCTTGTCGAACGCCTCGCCGACGGCGTCGTCGATGGTGGTGCCGAGCCGCACATACCGCCCCACCCCCTCGACGATCAGCAGTTGGCAATGCCCGCCCGTCACCAGCAGCAACAGATAGGGAAACCGAACGCGGTCGGTGAGCCGGCAGGTCAAGGCGTGGGCTTCCAGGTGATTGACGTTGATGAGCGGCTTGCCGTGCACCGCCGCGATCGCCTTGGCCGTCATGACGCCGACGATCACGCCGCCGATCAAACCCGGCCCGCCGGTGACCGCGATCCCGTCGAGCTCGGAAAACCTGCGGCCCGCCTGCTCCATGGCGTCGCGGACCAGGCCGTCGATGTGATCGAGGTGGCTGCGCGCGGCGATCTCCGGAACGATGCCGCCGTAAGGCTTATGCTCGGCGAGCTGCGAGAGAACGATGTTGGCCGCGATTTCGCGCGTCCCCGTCACGACCGCGGCGGCCGTCTCGTCGCAACTGGTCTCGATCCCCAAAACGATCATGGAACGCCTGGTTTGCCGGTTGAAGCCCGTTCGGCGGCGGGACTTTACACGGAGCTTGCGTGAATAACCACTTTCCTTGCGGTGGTTGAGCGATTAAACACGCGATATGAGCGCGGATTCTGCGTCCAAAAAGGGTCCGGTTTTGCGCCTCGGCACCAGGGGCAGCCCGCTCTCGATGGCCCAGGCCGGCAAGGTACGCGATCTTCTTCTCGGCGTTCATCCCGAGCTCGAGGTGGAGATCCAGACCATCCGCACCTCCGGCGACAGGTTCATCGAGCGCGATCTCTCCAAGATCGGCGGCAAGGGCCTGTTCACCAAGGAGATCGAGGAGGCGCTGCTGGGCGGCGCCGTCGACATCGCCGTGCATTCCATGAAGGACGTGCCGACCTGGCTGCCCCGGGGCTTGGGGATCTTCTGCATGCCCGCGCGCGAGGACCCGCGCGACGTCTTCATCTCCCCCAAGGCGCGCAGTCTCGACGAGATCGAGGCGGGCGCCGTGGTGGGCACGGCCTCGCTGCGGCGCAAGGCCCAGATCCTGCACAAGCGCCCCGACCTCGAGGTCGTGCCGCTGCGCGGCAATGTCGAGACCAGGCTCGAGAAACTGAAACGGGGCGAGGTCGATGCCACGCTCTTGGCGCTCGCGGGGCTCAGGCGCCTCAACCTCGCCGATGGCGCGGGCACGGTGCTCGCGCCCGAAGAGATGCTGCCGGCGGTGGGGCAAGGCGCCCTCGGCGTCGAATGCCGCGAGGATGATGAGTATGTGCGCGGCCTGCTCGCGCCCCTGAACCACGGCCCGACCATGGCGCGCGTGGCGGCGGAACGCGCGGCCCTTGAGGCGCTCGACGGATCGTGCCGCACGCCGATCGCGGCCCTGGCGGAGTTCGAGGGCGGCGCCGCCGAGGCACATGAAGCGGCAACCGGGACGATGACGCTCAGGGTGCTTGTCGCGAAACCCGACGGCAGCGCCTTGTTCGAGACGTTCCGCCGCGGCCCGTGCGCGGAGGCGTACGCGATGGGAAAAGACGCGGGCGACGAGCTGCGCAAGATCGCCGGGCCGGGCTTTTTCGACGCAAAGGGCTGACCGTCGATGCGGGTCCTGATCACCCGGCCATGGGAAGACGCCGAGACCCTCGCCGGGTTGTTGCGCGAACGCAACATAGAGCCGGTGATCGAGCCGATGCTTGTCATTCATTTGCTTGAAGGGGCCGGGATGGACCTCGACGGGGTGCAGGCCCTGTTGCTGACGAGCGCGAACGGCGCCCGGGCCCTTGCCGGCCGCGAGCTCGGAGCCGCGGGGACCGATTGGCGGGATATTCCCGTCTTCGCGGTCGGGAGCGTGACGGCGAAAGCGGCGCGCGATCGGGGCTTCAGACGGGTCGTACAGGCCGACGGCGATGTCGACTCCCTCGGCAAGCTTGTCGCGGAAAGCCTTGATCCGCGAAGGGGCGCGCTGCTCCATGTCGCGGGGAGCGAAGTCGCGGGCGATCTCGCCGGCCGCCTGCGGAGATCGGGGTTTACGGTGCGCCGCGCCGTGCTCTACGAAGCGGCCGCGGCGGAGTCCCTCTCGCCGGGCCTTGTCTCGATGCTGAAAGCGGGCGCGATCGAGCTTGCGCTTTTTTTCTCTCCCCGAACCGCGGAAAGCTTTGTTAGTCTCGCGCGAAAGGCCGGCGTGGCGCCCGCGTGCAAAAGCATGACGGCGCTTTGCCTGAGCGCGGCGGTCGCCGAGGCGGCCAAAGCCATCGACTGGGCCGATATCCGGGTGGCGGGACGCCCCGAGCTTGAGGGGTTGTTGACGCTGATCGACGGCGTTTGCGGGAACATGGCGGCCCGTGGCGGCCGGCAAGCGCGGTGAGCCGCGGCAGAGGAAAGGACGAAAGGTCAATGGCGGTAAAAGCGAAGTCTTCGGGCAAGGCAGCGGAATCCAAAGGCCCGGCTCGCCCCCGCGCCCCGGCGCCGCGTGCGCGGTCCGGCAAGGCGCAAGACCCCTCGGCCCTGAAACCGCCCGTTCGTCCCCCCCGAGAGCAAGC
>CBESNX010000072.1:0-7728 GCA_965531025.1 uncultured bacterium | reverse complement strand
ACCGTTTTCGTGCTGGCGGTTTTCGTCGGCTATCACGTGGTGTGGCGGGTCACGCCCGCCTTGCACTCGCCGCTCATGTCGGTGACCAACGCGGTCTCCTCGGTGATCATCGTGGGTGCGCTCATCGCCGCCGGTCCCACCGAGATGCACTTCTCGAAGGTCATGGGGTTCCTGGCCGTGGTTCTGGCCTCGGTCAACATCTTCGGCGGGTTCATCGTCACCCAGCGCATGCTGCAGATGTTCAGGAAGAAAGGTCGGGCGGGGGCCTAGAGGTGACCGAAAATATCGTCGCGCTGGCGTATCTTGCGGCCTCCGTTTGTTTCATCATGGCGTTGAAGGGCCTGTCCTCGCCGGAAACGGCGCGGCCGGGCAACATCCTGGGCATCGCCGGCATGGTGATCGCAATCGTCACCACGCTCCTGTTGCCGGGGGTGTTGAGTTACGCGCTGATCCTTGCCGGCGCCGTCATCGGCGGGGCCATCGGCACCGTGATCGCGCTCAGGATCCAGATGACGGCGTTGCCGCAGCTGGTCGCGGCCTTCCACAGCCTGGTGGGGATGGCGGCCGTGCTGGTGGCCGCGGCGGCGCTCTACACGCCCCAGGCCTACGGCATCGGCACGGTCGGCGCCATCAAGACGGCGAGCCTGATCGAGATGAGCCTCGGCACCGCCATCGGCGCCGTCACCTTCACGGGCTCCGTCGTGGCCTTTGCCAAGCTGCAGGGTCTGGTGACCGGCAAGCCCCTGGTCTTTCCCGGCCAGCACCCCCTCAACGCCGTGCTCGGGCTCGTTCTGGTCGCGCTGATGGTCTATTTCGCGGCGACCGAGTCATACGCCGCCTTCTGGGCCCTCGCCGGGCTCGCCTTCGCGCTCGGGTTCCTGCTGATCGTGCCGATCGGCGGCGCCGACATGCCGGTGGTGATCTCGATGCTGAACTCGTATTCCGGTTGGGCGGCCTGCGGCATCGGCTTTACGCTTCAGAACAATCTTCTCATCGTCACCGGGGCCCTGGTCGGCGCCTCGGGCGCGATCCTGAGCTACATCATGTGCAAGGGGATGAACCGCTCGATCGTCAACGTCATGCTCGGCGGCTTCGGCACCGAGGGCGGCGCGGTCGCTTCCGCCGCGACGGCCGAGCGCCCGGTGAAGGCGGGCAGCGCCGATGACGCGGCCTTCATCCTCAAGAACGCGCGCTCCATCATCGTCGTGCCCGGCTACGGCATGGCGGTGGCCCAGGCCCAGCACACGGTGCGGGAAATGGTCGATCTCTTGAAGGGCGAGGGGGTCGAGGTGCGCTACGCCATCCACCCGGTGGCCGGCCGCATGCCGGGGCACATGAACGTGCTCCTGGCGGAAGCCAACGTGCCCTATGACGAGGTGTTCGAGCTCGACGAGATCAACCGGGACTTCGCCGCGACCGACGTCGCCTTCGTGATCGGCGCGAACGACATCACCAACCCCGCCGCCAAGACCGATCGGGCGAGCCCGATCTACGGCATGCCGGTGCTCGATGTGGAAAGGTCCCAGACGGTGCTGTTCGTGAAGCGCTCGCTGGCGACCGGCTATGCCGGCGTGGACAACGATCTGTTTTACCGTGACAACACGATGATGCTCTTTGGCGACGCCAAGCGGATGTGCGCGGACCTCGTCAAGGCGCTGCATTGAGCGGGGCGCCGCGCGGCCCGTAAGGCGTGAGCCTTCAGACATTCAAAAGCCGCATCCGTTGCCTCGGAGGCGGCCATACGATCGGGGCCGGGCGTCGCGTCCGGCCCTTTGTTCCCGTGCCCTAGTACCCTTCGCGCTCCATGCGCTTGCGCATGAGCTTGCGGTGGCGCCGGACCGCCTCGGCCTTTTCGCGGGCGCGCCGCTCGGACGGTTTTTCGTAGGAGCGGCGCCTCTTCATTTCTCGGTAGACGCCCTCGCGCTGCATCTTCTTCTTGAGCGCGCGCAGGGCCTGATCGATATTGTTGTCCCTAACGTGTACTTGCAATGACCCTCTTCGCTCCTTTCTCTCTCGGTTCCGATCCCTCTCCCGGAGCCGTGGAATATCCCGGGCCCCGCAGGGACCGGGGTTCTATCACAGCCGCCGCCGCTTGTGAAGGGCCTCGGTACTTAAACGCCGCAGCTTAACCGAGGGTTAATGCCCCGCTATCCGCTTTACCGCGGGCCGCGGCTGCCTCATACTTGAGGGCATGGCCATTCTGAAGATCGCCCGCATGGGCCATCCCGTGCTCACGCGCCGCGCCCAAGAGGTCGAGGACCCGGGCGCGCCGGAGATCCGGAAACTGGTCGCCGACATGATCGAGACCCTGGAAGACGCCGAGGGCGTGGGACTGGCGGCGTCCCAGGTCTATGTGCCGCGGCGCGTCATCATCTTTCACGTGCCCGCCGAGCGCCTGAGCGAGGCGGAAGGCCCGCGCGCGCCCGAGCCCCAAGGGATCCAGATTTTGCTCAACCCCGTCGTCGAAACCGGGACGGGCGAGATGGAGCTCGGCTGGGAAGGGTGCCTCTCGATCCCCGGCATGCGGGGGCTGGTGCCGCGCTTCGCCACCGTCGGCTATCGCGGCCTGAACCTCGAAGGCGGGACGGTGGAGCGCACGGCGAGCGGCTTTCACGCCCGCGTGGTGCAGCATGAATGCGACCATCTCGACGGCATCCTGTATCCGATGCGGATGACGGACCTCTCTCTCTTGGGCTTCGACGAGGAGTTCGAGCGCCACGGCCTCGCCGTCGAGGCGGGCGAGGAGGCGGAGCCCAAGGCGGCCCGGGAGGTCGCGCTTTAGGGATGGAGAGCGAGACCGTGGCCGGACGGGGGACGGAATCACAAAAGACCCGGGAGAAGATCCTGCTGGCCACGCTGGCCAACGTCCCGTTCGACGGATGGACCGGCAAAGCACTCCTCACCGGCGCCCGGGACGCCGGATACGAGTTCTCGACCGCGGCCCTCGCCTTTCCGGGCGGCATGGCGGAGGTGGCGCAATACTTCAGCGCCTTCGCCGATCAGCGCATGCTGGCCCAGCTTGAAAAGCGTGGCATCGAGCGGCTCAGGGTGCGCGAGCGCGTCGCCTTGGCCGTGCGCGTGCGCCTGCAACAGAACGCGAAGCATAAGGAGGCCGTCCGCCACTTGCTCTCGTTCCTGGCCCTGCCCCAGAACGCCGCCCTTGGGCTCAAATGCCTCTATCGCACGGTGGACGCGATCTGGTATGCGGCCGGCGATACCGCCACCGACTTCAATTTCTACACCAAGCGTGCCCTGCTTGCGGGGGTGTACGCCTCGACCGTGCTTTACTGGCTCAATGATGCCTCGAAGGGGTTCGAAAAGACCTTCGCCTTTCTCGATCGCCGCATCGAGGACGTCATGAACATGGGAAAACTGGGCGGGCGCGTGAAAGACCTCATCGATCCCTTCCACCTGTTCCGCGACCGGGCGGGCGGGAGGTAGCCGGCTGACGGGCGCCGCCGGCTGGTTGACGCTCAGCGCGCCTCCTTCGAGCTTTCACTGGCGGCCGATTGGCGGGCGCGGTACTCGTCGAGCGCCCGGGCGATTTTCTCATCGCTCAGGCCGAGCACGGACGCGGCTAACAATGCGGCGTTGATCGCTCCCGCCTTGCCGATGGCGAGGGTCCCCACGGGCACGCCGGGCGGCATCTGGACCATGGAGAGCAGGCTGTCGAGGCCCTTGAGCGAGCCGCTTTCGATGGGCACCCCGAAGACCGGCAAGGCGGTCAGCGCCGCGGTCATGCCGGGAAGCGCCGCGGCCATGCCGGCGCCGGCAATCAGGACCTTGAGCCCCCGCCCGCGCGCTCCCTTGACGTAATCGATCAGCTTCTCGGGGCTGCGATGGGCCGAGATGACATTGGTTTCGCATGCGATTCCCAGTCGCTCGAGGGTCTCGGCCGCATGTGCCATAATCTCCCGGTCAGACCGGCTGCCCATGATGATGCCGACCGCGGGGCTCGTTTCTACCATGTCCCTTGTCCTCCGTGCCCAAAGGCGCAAGCGGCGATTATAGGAGCCGCCGTCGGCTTAGCAACTGCGGCCAGATCCCTATTATCGGCAAAGGGGCGCCGTCCCTTTGCAGTCCCCGGATAGTGTTCTAAGCCCCTGGCAACCGTACCTCATGGGAATTTTCTTATGGCTTGGCCTTCGATGGTGTATTTACGTGAATGGTTTCGATTGTACCGGGCATAAGTCTCGGCCGACGTTGAGGGGGCGGCATGAAAATGGGGCATTCAAGGGCGGCATCGGGTGGCGTGCGTCCCGTCGCCAATCGTGAGGTGAAAAGCGTGGGCGAGGCTAGGTCGAGTCCTCCGGCGCGTCCGAACGGCGACCTTGCCTCGGTCACGGGGATCCCGGAGGCCGAGCTGACGCCGAAGGTGCGCGCCGCCATTATGACCCTGACGCGGGAGCTCGAACGCCTGGGCCGCGAGCTCGAGCACAGCAGGTCGCGAATCGTTGATCTCGAGCGCCTCGCCGACCAGGATTCCCTCGTCTGCGCCGCCAACGGCCGCGCCTTCGCGCGCGAGCTTTCGCGCATGATGTCCTTTGCCGAACGTTATGGAACGCCGGGCAGCGTGCTGTATTTCGACATCAACGGCCTGAAACGGATCAACGACTCCTTCGGCCACGCCGCCGGCGACGCGGCGATCAGGCACGTGGCCGCGGCGCTGACGCAAAATGTGCGTGAATCGGACTTCGTCGGGAGGCTCGGCGGCGACGAGTTCGGCGTGATTTTGACCACTACCGGGGCGCGTGCGGCCCATGAGAAGGCCGCGTCACTCGCCGCCGGAATCGAGGCCCGGCCTTTCGAGTGGCGGGGCAGGCGGCTGACGCTCAATGTTGCCTACGGGGCCTGCGCGTTCACGGGCGGAGACGACGTCGCCAAGGCCTTGGATGAGGCTGACCGCGACATGTACGCCCGCAAGCAGGGTGCCAAGGCCGCCGCCTGGCGCCCGAGCGCCAGGTTCCGTCGGACGCCGGGTTGGGGGCTTCGCGAACGAGGGCTCCTCGTGTTTCCGCGCGCCCGGCTCCTTCGGCGCCGGGGATGTCCGGTGCGGCAGCCGAGGCCCTGAACATTCAAGCGATGATATCGGGCAGCAGCTTGCTCTTGAGCTTGGCGATCTGGTCCTTCAGCATGAGTTTGCGCTTCTTCAGCCGCTGCAGCTGGAGCTGGTTGTAGGCCGCGTGCTCGGTTAGGCGCGCGATGACGTCGTCGAGATCGCGGTGCTCGCTGCGCAAATCCTCGAGTTTCTTGAGAAGGGTGTCTTTCTCGCTCATGTTCCCAGGCTGGAAGTCCCCCGCTCCGTCAACTTGGGGCGCGACTCACCCCAAACATTCGAATTTCGGGCATGGATCGCGTAGAGGATAGCAAAAAATCGTCGTCGCAACGAGGGAGCGATGCCGGGCCGGCGTCTTTGGCGCCGGAGCTCGTCCGCGCCGGTTGATAGCCGCGGTAAAAGCGATATAAGTACACCCCATGTCACCACGGTAAATCGACCGCCCGAAGGAACCATGGCAGAGCGCAAGCGAATTGGCGTCCTGACAAGCGGCGGGGACTGCGCCGGCCTGAACGCGGTGATTCGCGCCATCGTCGTTCGGGCCGTCGACCCCTATGGCTGGCAGGTCATCGGTATCAAGCAGGGGACCCTGGGGCTTCTTTCGCGCCCGCCGGATCACGAGGAACTGTCGCTCGAGATGTTTCCCGGCCACGTCATGCGCATGGGAGGCACGATCCTGGGCACCACCAATCGGGGCGACCCTTTCGCCTATCCCATGCCGGACGGCAGCGTGGCGGACCGCTCCGAGGAGTTCATCGCCGGTTATCGCAAACTGAACCTCGATGCGCTCATCGCCCTCGGAGGCGACGGGTCATTCCGCATACTGCACCGCCTGGCCCGGCAGGGCGGCATCAATCTCGTGGGCATCCCCAAAACCATCGACAACGACCTGGACATGACGGAAAACGCCATCGGATTCATCACCGCGGTGAACGTGGCGACGGAAGCGCTGGACCGGCTGCAACCGACGGCGGCCAGCCACAGCCGCATCATGATCCTCGAGGTCATGGGGCGCGATGCCGGCCACATCGCGCTGGTTTCAGGCATCGCCGGCGGCGCCGACGTCATTCTGATGCCCGAGATTCCCTACACCCTCAAGAGCATTTCGGCCAAGATCGACGACCTCAAGAAACACCAGGGGCGGAACTTCGCCCTGATCGTCGTCGCCGAAGGCGTGAAGACGGAAACCGGCGATGCAGTCACCATTACCGACGGTTCGGGCAAGGTCCGCTATGGCGGGATCAGCCATTACCTGGGCGAGCGCTTGAGCACCCTGACCGGGGCCGAGACCAGGGTGACCCGGCTCGGCCATGTTCAGCGCGGCGGAATTCCCTCGGCCACCGACCGAATTCTCAGCTCGGCATTCGGGGTGCGGGCGGTCGACCTCGTCGCCGAAGGCAAGTTTGGCCGCATGGTCACCTGGCAGAACCGCCGGGTCGTCGACGTGCCCATCGAGCGAGCCATCGCCAAGCACCGCAAGGTCGATGTCAAAGGCGACCTGGTCAAGACGGCCCGCGGCCTTGGCATCTGCCTCGGCGACACGCAGAGCAAGCGCCCGAGATGAAATTTCCGCATAACCCCTGCTGGGATTTCGCCCTTGCCGTTTACCGGCGCCGGGGCGTGGAAGAGGCCTGTCTTGCGTTGCAGGAACGCCATGGCGTCGACGTCAATGTGCTGCTGTTCTGCTGCTGGCTGGGCGCAAGCGGCCGCGGCGCGTTGAGCGAGGGCGAGACGGCGCAAGCCCTGGCGGCGGTCGGGCAGTGGCACGGCGCCGTGGTGGGGGGCCTGCGCGCCGTGCGCGGGGTGCTGAAGGGCGGGCTGGGCCCGGCGCCGCGCGAGCTCGGCGACGCCCTTAGACGCCAGGTCCTGGCCTGCGAGCTCGACGCCGAACATGTGCAGCAGATCATGCTGTGCGCGGCCGTGGAACGGCCCGAGCCCGCCAACAAGCCGTCAATCGACCGGCGGGCGGGCGATGCGGCAATCACTGTCGCGCGCTATTTCGCGGCCCTCGGGGTCGCGGTCACCGGGCAGGAGATTTCAGAGCTTGAGGTCATTCTTGGCGCCAGCTTTCCGCAACTCGAGCGCGAGAAAGTGACGGCGCTTTGTGGCTCCTTCGGCCCGCCGGCAACGAGCCTGTAGAATTTGCGGGCACGTTGTTGGGCGGAACACATTGGGATATGATCCTCATCCCCGGGCGCGGTCCGCCCGAGGTCGGCGGAGATGGTCCTGGCGGGGCCGCATTTCGCCGCCTAAATGATGGATGTTCAAGGCGTGTGTCATTGATTGAAAGGAGGCCATGAATGGCGACTGATGATCGCGTTGCGAAGCTCAAGGCCGAGCACGAGTCCCTGGAGGAAACCATCCAAGAGGAAATGCGCAGGCCGCTTCCCAATTCCGCCCTTGTCAGCGATCTGAAACGTCAGAAACTCCGAATAAAAGACGAACTCTTCCGTATCTCCGAACAATAAATCCTGACCAACGACTCCGCTCCCGCCGATTGCGGGCGGAGGAAACGCCGGACATCATCAAAGGCCGCGGACCTGACCGTGGGAACGGTGCCGCAAGCGAGGGGTCGCGCCCGCCCGCAATCGGCGGGAGCGGAGTCGTTGGTCAGGATTTGTTGTTCGGAGAGACGGAAGAGTTCGTCTTTTATTCGGAGTTTCTGACGTGTC
>CBESNX010000071.1:0-7733 GCA_965531025.1 uncultured bacterium | reverse complement strand
CTAGCCGATGGTCCGGAACAGGCGGGAGAACCGTATCGCCCCCGGCCATTTCCAGAATTCCCAAATCTGCGCGGAACCGTTGCTGGAAAAGAACAGGAAATCGGCCCGGCCCACCAGGTTTTCCGCCGGAACGAAGCCGATGACGCGGCTGTCCGAAGAATTGTCGCGGTTGTCCCCCATGACGAAGTAATGGCCTGCCGGCACGGTGAAGACGGGGGTGTTGTCATGTAACTCTCGATCGCTCTGCTCGATGATGAGATGGGGCCGGCCGTTGGGCAGGATCTCTCTGTATTGCGTCAATTGCTTGGTGCGGCCGTTCTGATCCCGCGTAACGTAGTCCTGGATTTGCCGCCGGTCCACCGCCCGGCCGTCGATGTAAAGGACGCCGCCTTTCACCTGGATCTTATCTCCGGGCAGCCCCACGATGCGCTTGATGTAATCCGTTTCGTTGTCACGGGGCAGCTTGAACACCGCCACGTCGCCCCGTTCCGGTTGGCTGAAGAGAAACCGGCCGGCAAAAAGCGGCGGGCTGAAGGGAAAGGAGTGGCGGCTGTAGCCGTAAGAGAACTTGGAGACGAAAAGATAATCACCGACCAGCAGGGTCGGCATCATCGAGCCCGAGGGGATGTTGAACGGCTCGTAAGCCAAGGTGCGCACCGCGAGCGCGATGAGAACCGCGTAAATGACCGTCATGACGGTTTCCCGCAAGGCGCTCTTCACGCGGCCGGTGACCTCGACCGTGACGGTATTTACGATCTGCCTCTTCTCGGGCGCGACGACGCCGTAGCGCCGGCGGTAGGACTCCTCGAACGCGGCGACGATGCCTTCGTGGTCGGCGAAGTCCACGACGAACGATACGTCGGCGTCCTCGTAGCGCAAGTGCACATTGCGGCGCGCGCGGACGCGCGACGGCTCCACCCCCTGGCGGACCAACTCCGCGCGACCGTCGGCTTCGAGCGCATCCAGCTCCTCCTCGAGCTCGGCGACGAGTTCCTTGGAGAGCGCCGCATCGACCGCGCACTCCCGTATTGCCCTCTTATCTGTCATTAATAAAGTCCTATAACCTACTGATGTTCCAACATTCTTTGTGGGTCTGTACTGATGGGTGAGATGATCAAGCCAGTCTCCGATGCCGCTGTCAAGCGCCATCTGGAAAATCGCGCCAACTCATTCCGCATCCTTCGGCACGGCCGAGATCATGACGATGGCTTGGGCCATGGGGGGCTCGTCGGTCATGGTGAGGTCCACGCGGGCCACCATCCCCTCGGGCGTGATTTCCGCCAGCCGCCGCGAGGCGCCGCCGGTGAGCCGCAGGGTCGGCTGGCCCGAGCCCAAGTTGACCACCCCCATGTCGCGCCAGTAAATGCCCGTGCGAAAGCCGGTGCCGAGCGCCTTCGAGCAGGCCTCCTTGGCCGCGAACCTTTTCGCGTAACTCGCGACGCGGCCGGCGCGACCGTCGGACTTTTGGCGTTCGACATCGGTGAAAACGCGGCCGAGAAAGCGTTCGCCGAAGCGCTCGATCGTCTGTTCGATCCGGCGCATGTCGACGAGGTCGCTGCCCAGCCCGATAATCATCAAAGCCCGACCCGCGTCCCGCTGCGCGCCCGGCACTGCGGGACGTGCTTAAGCACTGCGTTCGCCGCCGGCCTCGGCGCGCGCCTTGCCCATCAGCGCGGCCATACGTTTGATGGCGCTGTCGAGACCGCCGAAGATCGCCTCGCCCACCAGGAAATGCCCGATATTCAACTCCACGATCGTCGGGATCGCCGCCACCGGCCCCACCGTATCGAAGGTCAGGCCGTGCCCGGCATGACAATCAAGCCCGAGGTCTTCGGTGATCGCCGCCGCCTCTCTCAGACGCTCGAGCTCGCGCGGCCGGGTTTCGTCCATGGCGTCGCAATAGGCGCCGGTATGCAGCTCCACCACGGGCGCGGCGACGGCCCTTGCGGCCTCGAGCTGTTCGGCGTCGGGGCCGATGAACAGCGCCACCCGGATGCCAGCCTGGCTCAGCGCCTCGACGTAGGGCGCGATGTGATCGGTGTTCGCGGCCACGTCGAGGCCCCCTTCGGTGGTCAGCTCCTTGCGCTTTTCCGGCACCAGGCAGGCGGCGTGGGGCCGGTGCCTGAGCGCGATCTCCAGCATTTCAGGCGTTGCCGCCATCTCGAGATTGAGGGGCAGGTCGATCTCGCGGCTCAATCGCCGGATATCGTCGTCCGAGATGTGCCGGCGATCCTCGCGCAGGTGCGCCGTAATCCCGTCGGCCCCGGCCTGGGCGGCGATGCGCGCGGCCCGCACGGGATCGGGATGGCGCCCGCCGCGCGCGTTGCGGATGGTCGCAACGTGGTCGATGTTGACGCCGAGGCGCAGCTTGCGGGTCATGGTCCCGCCTCCTGGGCCGACTGCGCCATCGCCGCCTTGACGCGCCGGCGTTTGGCGCGGTGCCGCTGATAGCCTTCGACCACGCCCAACAGCGGCCAGAAAGAGGCGAACCACGCGACGAAAGCGGTCGGCAGGCCGCCGACAAGCATCGGCAGGAACACCTGCCAGGGATGATCGAAGATGAAGGTGAAGCCGACCTCGGCGGGGAGGGCATTGCCGCTGATGCCGAGCATCCAGTTGCCGAGTTCATAGATCCAGAGCCAGATGAACGGGAAGGTCCACGGGTTGCCCACCACCGTGCCGATGGCGGAGGCCAGGAGATGGCCGCCGATCAGCCAGGCCAGCAACGCCGCCAGGGCGAAGTGAAGGCCGAACAACGGGGTGAACGAGATGGCGGCGCCGCAAGCGAAGCCGGCGGCGATGGAATAGGGCGTGCCGGGAAGGCGGCGCATGCGGTGGGCCAGATAAGAGAGCGAACGTCTCCAGCCCGCCCGGGGCCAGAAGAAATCCCGGACCCGGCTCAACCGGGTCGGCTTGTGGCGTCTTTTGAACATCGCCCTCGCCCGCCGATGCCGCTTACCCGCGCGCCCGATCCACCGAGTTGATGGCCGGGGTGGCCCTCAGCGCCGCGATGATGTTCGAGAGGTGCTTCACGTTCTCCACCTCCACATCGATGACCATTTCGAAAAAGTCCGTCGAACGATGGGTGATCTTGAGGTTCAGTATGTTGCCCAGGTTCTTGGCGATCACCGTGGACAGGCTGCCCAACGCGCCCGGCTCGTTGATGACCACCACGGTGATGCGGCCCACATGGTGGCCCGAATCGGTCGTGTCCACGTCCCAGGTCACGTCCAGCCAGCGCTCCGGCATGTCCGCGAAGCTCTCCAAGGTCTGGCAGTCGATGGTGTGAATCGTCACACCCTTGCCCTGGGTGACGATGCCGACGATCCGGTCCCCGGGCAACGGGTGGCAGCAATTGGCGTAGTGCACCGCCATGCCGGGGATCAGGCCGCGGACGGGAATCGGATGGGCCTTGTCCTTGGCGCGCTTCCCGCGCCGCCCCCGCGCCAGCGGCACCACGTTGCTCCGCCTGCCTTCCGACTTGATGCCGGGGAACACGGCCTCGACCACGTCGCTTCCGGTGTGCAGGCCCGCGCCGACGGCGGCGGCGAGGTCCTCGGGACTCGCTTGCTTGAAGATCTTGAGCACGCCCCTGAGCGCCTTGTCCGAGAACTCGTAGCCCTCCTGGCGGAAGGCCTTCTCGAGGATGGCCCGGCCCAGGCTGACATACTCCTCGCGCTGCTTGGAGCGCACGAAGCGGCGGATGCGCGCCCGGGCCTTGCCGGTGACCACGAAACGCTCCCACAGCGGCGACGGGGTCTGGGCCTTGGAGGTGATGACCTCCACCTGGTCGCCGTTGGAAAGTTGTGTTCTGAGCGGCACGATGCGCCCGTTGATCTTGGCGCCGACGCAGATATCGCCGATCTCGGAATGGACGGCGTAGGCGAAGTCGACCGGGGTCGCGCCCCGCGGCAGCGAGATCAGATCGCCCTTCGGCGTGAAGCAGAAGACCTGGTCCTGGAACATCTCGAGCTTGGTGTGTTCCAGGAACTCCTCGGGCCCCGAGGTGTTCTCCAGAATATCCAGAAGCTCGCGCAGCCAACGGTACTGCCGCCCTTCCCTTTGGTTCGCACCCTGCTTGTACTGCCAGTGGGCGGCCACGCCTCTTTCGGCGATCCCGTGCATCTCGCGGGTGCGGATCTGGATCTCGATGCGCTGGCGTTCAGGCCCGATGACCGCGGTGTGCAGCGAACGATAGCCGTTCAACTTGGGCGTCGAAATGTAGTCCTTGAAACGGCCGGGAACCACGGGATAGGCGCCATGGAGGACGCCCAGCGCATGGTAACAGTCGTGGGTCGTGCCAACCACCACGCGGAACGCCATGTTGTCGGACAATTGCTCGAAAGTGACGCTTTTCCGCTGCATCTTGGCCCAGATCGAATAGGGCGTCTTTTCGCGGCCCGACACCTCGGCCTCGATGTCGGCTTTCTCCAGTGTCTCTTCGAGCTCTTCGATGATGTTCCGGACCAGACTCTCCCCGCGCTCGCGCAGGAAGGCAAGCCGCGCCAGCACCGAATCGCGGGCGTCGCGGTTGAGCTCCGCGAAGGCGAGGTCCTCGAGCTCGTCCTTCATATCCCGGATGCCGATGCGCTCGGCCAGCGGCGCGTAGATCTCCATGGTCTCGAGCGCGATCATGCGCCGCTTTTCCGCGTCCTTGATGTGACGGAGGGTGCGCATGTTGTGGAGCCGATCGGCAAGCTTCACCAGCAGCACGCGGATGTCCTCCGACATGGCGAGCAAAAGCTTGCGGAAATTCTCGGCCTGCTGGGTGCGATCCGACTGCAGTTCGATGCGGGACAACTTCGTCACCCCGTCGACGAGGCGGGCGATTTCTTTGCCGAAGGCCTTTTCGACCTCGCCGAGGGTGGCCACAGTGTCCTCGACCGTGTCGTGGAGCAGCCCGGTGATGATCGCGGCGGAATCCAGTTTCATGTTGGCGAGAATCCCGGCGACCTCGATGGGGTGGGAAATGTACGGGTCGCCCGAGGCCCGCTTCTGCGAGCCGTGCGCCTTCATCGAGAACACGTAGGCGCGGTTGAGCGCATCCTCGTTGACGGCCGGCTCGTAGACCTTGACGCGCTCCAAAAGTTCGAGCTGGCGGATCATGGCGGGCAACGCATCGCCGGCGGGCGCGGGCAGGCGGCAGAAAAGAGTTGGTCATACGACAGGCGAGCACACGCGGCGCGGCGTTGCCTGAATTTTCCCGCGCCGCACGTCATTCAATTCTCGTCTTTTTCAGCCGAAGCGCCGGCGTCGGCGGGCGGGGTCTCCTCGGCTTCGGCGGCACCCTC
This sequence comes from uncultured bacterium, assembly GCA_965531025.1. Classification (GTDB taxonomy): domain Bacteria; phylum Pseudomonadota; class Alphaproteobacteria; order SMXQ01; family SMXQ01; genus CBESNX01. The sequence continues at coordinate 2,442 of CBESNX010000071.1, read as the reverse complement.
TTGATCCTGAACGGCAGGTTTGTCCTCGGCAACGTCTTCGCCAGGGGCGGCCTCGGCTTCGGCCGCGGCAGTCCCGGAAGACAACCCGGAAAGTTCGTGCTCGGCCGAGAGGATATCCAGTTCGTCCTCGTCGGGCTCGTCGATTTCCACGTGCTTTTGCAAGCCGCGCACCACGGACTGGCGCAAAGTCTCCACCTCGACGGTCTCTTCGGCGATCTCGCGCAGCGCCACCACCGGGTTCTTGTCGTTGTCGCGTTCAACGGAAAGCGGCGCGCCGGCCGAAATCTCGCGCGCGCGCTGCGCCGCCAGCATGACGAGTTCGAACCGGTTGGGAATTTTGATGACGCAGTCTTCAACGGTGATGCGAGCCATGAACTTTTCTCCAAACCGGGTAATTCAAGCCAGGGAATCCGTCGCAATATATATGGTTCAAGCATTGCAAAAGCAAGGGAATTGGCGGTCTTTGGACCTTGCGTGGGGCGCCGAGCGGCGCGCCCTTTCGCGCCCTCCCGTCTATGCGAGCGCCACCACCTTCTGTTCCGCTCCGAGGGCCGCAATCAGGTCGCGCACACGACGCCCGGTGGCCGGATGGCGCCAGTCCGGGGCGATCTCGGCCATCGGCAACAGCACGAAGGCGCGCTCCTGAAGACGCGGATGAGGCAGCGCGGGCCCGCCCGGCGCGTCGGAGACCACGTCGTCGTAGGCGAGAAGGTCGAGGTCGATCACCCTGGGCGCGTTGACGTCGGCGCGCTCCCGCCCCATGCCGCGCTCGATCCGATGCAGCAGCGCAAGCAGGTCGCGCGGGTCGAGAGCGGTTTCAACCCGCGCCACGCCGTTGACGAACCAGGGCTGATCGGACGGCGGCAGCGGCGCGCTTTTGTACCAGCGCGACCGCTTGATGACCCGCACCTCCGCTGATCCCAGCGATCGCAGGGCCGCTTCGCAGGCCCTCCGCGGCGTCCCGAAAGCCTCGGTCGGCAAGTTCGCGCCAATTCCGATGAGTATCAAAGATCCGCCCTTCCGGCGCCTGCCCCTTGCGGGGCCATTGGAAGTCGCTTACTTTGTATCACAACGGCCCCCGAGGGCGGACCGGCCGTGGGCCGTCGTCCCGCTCTTTGCCTCTCGGGCCCGGTTTATTGCAAAAATTTATTGCCCCGCAAGCCCTGCTTGCGGGACCAAGGAAAAAGAGGATTTTTACAATGATTTCATATCCCCAGGAGCGCCTCGCGCTTTTCATCGACGGTGCCAACCTTTACTCCGCCGCCCGGGCTTTGGGCTTCGACATCGATTACAAAAAGCTTTTGGACGTTTTCGCCCGGAAGGGCCGCCTGGTGCGGGCGGTTTACTACACCGCCCTGATGGACGAGCAGGAATATTCCCCGATCCGCCCCCTTGTCGATTGGCTGGATTACAACGGCTTCACCATGGTCACCAAGCCGACCAAGGAGTTTACGGATGCCGCGGGGCGGCGAAAGATCAAGGGAAACATGGATATCGAGCTCGCCATCGACGTCATGGAGATGGCCGACAGGCTGGATCACATCGTGCTGTTCTCCGGCGACGGGGATTTCCGGCGCCTGGTGGAGGCGGTGCAGCGCAAGGCCGTGCGCGTGAGCGTGGTCAGCACCGTGCGCTCCAACCCGCCCATGGCGGCCGACGAGCTGCGCCGACAGGCCGACAATTTCATTGAATTGCAGGACCTTGAACCGGAAATCGCCCGCGACCACCAGGCCAGGGAGCATCCAGGCGAAGGCCCGGACGTCACCGTCGAAACCGCGTGAGCCCGGGCCGCTCCGCAGTCCCGGCCCGGCCGAGGGCCTCACCCCGCCGCGCGACTGCGCCCGCTGTCCTCGCCTCGTCGGCTTGCGCGAAGAGAGCCGGGCGCGGCATCCCGACTGGCACAATGCGCCGGTCGCCTCCTTCGGGGGGCTCGACGCCAGGCTTCTGATCGTCGGCCTCGCGCCGGGCTTGGCGGGGGCGAACCGCACCGGCAGGCCCTTTACCGGCGATTTTGCAGGCAAGCTCCTCTATCCCACCCTCGTGAAGTTCGGCTTCGCCCGCGGCGCGTACGCGGAGCGGGCCAATGACGGGATCGAGCTGATCGGCGCCCGCATCACCAACGCCCTCAGGTGCGTGCCCCCGCGAAACCGGCCCGAGGCGGCCGAGATCAATGCCTGCCGGGCGTTCCTCGCGGCCGAGATCGCCGCCATGGAACGCCTGAAAATCGTGCTGGCGCTCGGTACGGTGGCGCACGGGGCGGCGCTGGCGGCCCTGGGCGAGCGGCGCGCGCGCTTCCCCTTCGCCCACGGCGCGCTTTACGAGCTCGCATGCGGCATCGCGCTTGCCGACAGCTATCACTGCTCGCGCTACAACACCAACACCGGAAGGCTCACCGAGGCGATGTTCCACGCCGTGTTCGCCAAGCTCCGCCGCCGCCTCGGC
>CBESNX010000070.1:0-7806 GCA_965531025.1 uncultured bacterium | reverse complement strand
AGTTACCCGCCATCCGCGAACGGCGTTAACCGAAGGCCGCCACCGCAACCAGTCGTAGGGGTCAATACATGGCGCGCAAAAAGATCGCTCTGATCGGCGCCGGGAACATCGGCGGCACGCTGGCCCACCTTGCCGGTCTCAAGGAACTGGGCGACGTCGTTCTGTTCGACATCGTCGAGGGCATGCCCCAGGGCAAGGGTCTCGACCTCGCCGAATCGGCGCCGGTCGAGGGGTTCGATGCGAACGTTGCCGGCGCCAACCACTACCGCGCGATCAGGGGCGCGGACGTGGTCATCGTCACCGCGGGCGTGGTGCGCAAGCCGGGCATGAGCCGCGATGACCTGATCGGCATCAACACCCAGGTCATCTCTTCGGTCGCGTCAGGCATCAGGAGATACTGCAAGGACGCCTTCGTCATCGTCATCACCAATCCGCTCGACGTGATGGTGTGGGTGATGCGCGAGACGAGCGGCCTGCCCCCGAACCGGGTGGTGGGCATGGCCGGCGTCCTGGATACCGCGCGCATGCGCTATTTCCTGGCCCAGGAGTTCAATGTCTCGGTCGAGGACGTCACCGCCTTCGTGCTCGGCGGCCACGGCGACACCATGGTGCCCCTGGTGCGCTATTCGACGGTCGCGGGCATTCCGCTTCCCGACCTCGTCAGGATGGGTTGGACCACGAAAGAGCGCCTGGATGCGATCGTGCGGCGCACCCGGGACGGGGGCGCCGAAGTCATCGGGCTCCTCAAGACCGCTTCGGCATTTTACGCTCCCGCCTCGGCGGCGATCCAGATGGCCGAATCCTACCTCAAGGACAAGAAGCGGGTTTTGCCCTGCGCCGCCTACCTCAACGGCCAGTACGGCGTCAGGGGGATCTACGTCGGCGTGCCCGTCGTCATCGGCGCGAACGGCGTCGAGAAGATCATCGAGATCCCGCTCAACGCCCGGGAACGCGCCGCCTTCGAGGAGTCGGTTTCGGCCGTGCGCGGGCTGATCAAGGTGGCGAAAAGCCTGCGGAAAAAAGCCGCCAAACCGCCCCGCGCATCCCGGCCCAAGAAGGCGCGCGCCGGGCCCAAGACGGGGAAATAGGGGCAAAGGGGGGCTCGCGCCGGCGGGACAGGCGTTCTCCGGGCGCCGGAGATCGACGAGTCCGGCCGCCCCGCGATTGACGAAGAGTTGATGTCCCGTGGGTGGTTAACGGTTGCGTAAGCCTTTGATGATGTTAAAGTAACGGCGATTCCTCACCCTCCGGCCCGGGGCCCGAAGGCCTGGCGCCGGGGGCGTGTGTTTACGGGACGTCGCCTCCGCCGAACACAGTTGGGCGCACATGAACATTCACGAGTACCAAGCCAAAGGCCTGCTGGCCGAATATGGCGTTGCCATGCTCAAAGGCGGCATCGCCTATACCCCCCACGAAGCCGAAAAACTCGCGCGTGACCTCGGCGGCTCCGTTTGGGTCGTGAAAGCGCAAGTTCATGCCGGCGGCCGCGGCAAGGCCGGCGGCATTAAGCTCGTCGAATCGGTGGAAGACGTCGCCAATGCGGCCAGGGACATGCTGGGCAAGAGGCTGCTCACCCACCAAACCGGCCCCGAGGGCACCGAGGTCAAGCGCGTCTATATCGAGGAAGGCTGCGCTATCGCGCGCGAGCTTTACCTCGGCATGTTGATCGACGCCGCCACCGCCCGCGTGACACTGATGGCGTCGACCGAGGGCGGCGTGGAGATCGAGGAAGTGGCCGCCAAGGCCCCTGAGAAAATCCTCAAACTCGCCGTCGATCCCGCCGTCGGCATGCAGCCCTTTCACGCCCGCAAGCTGGCCTTTGGTCTGGGCCTCGAGGGCAAGCAGGTGGACGCCGCGGTCAAGCTCATGCTCGGGCTTTACGCCGCGTTCACCGAGCTTGATGCATCTCTCGCCGAGATCAACCCGCTGGTGGTCACGGCGGCGGGCGAGGTCGTCGCGCTGGACGCCAAAATGAATTTCGACGACAACGCGCTCTACCGCCATCCGGAAATCCAGGAGCTGCGCGACGAGGCGGAGGAGGACCCGGCGGAGCTCGAGGCCTCCAGGCACGGCCTCAGTTACATCAAGCTCGAGGGCAACATCGGCTGCATGGTCAACGGGGCGGGGCTCGCCATGGCGACCATGGACATCATCAAGCTCTATGGCGGCGAGCCCGCGAACTTCCTGGACGTGGGCGGCGGCGCCACCCGCGAGCGCGTCACCACCGCTTTCAAGCTGATCCTCTCGGACGCCAATGTCGAGGGGATACTGGTGAACATCTTCGGCGGCATCATGCGCTGTGACGTCATCGCCGAGGGCATCGTCGGCGCCGCCCGGGAGGTGAGCCTGCACGTACCCTTGGTGGTGCGGCTCGAGGGCACCAACGTAGAGTTCGGCCAGAAAATCCTCAAACGATCCAGGCTTGCCATCGTCTCGGCCGACAAACGGGCGGACGCGGCCGCGAAGATCGTCCATTCGGTCAAGGAGGCGGCCTGATGGCGGTCCTGGTGAACGGCGAGACCAAGGTGATTTGCCAGGGCTTCACCGGCTCCCAGGGCACCTTCCATTCCGAACAGGCCATCGCCTACGGCACCGCCATGGTCGGCGGCGTCACCCCCGGCAAGGGCGGCGCGACGCACCTCGATCTTCCGGTGTTCGACACCGTCGCCGAGGCGGTGGCGGCGACCGGGGCCGACGCGTCGGTCGTTTACGTGCCGCCGCCCTTTGCCGCCGACGCCATCCTCGAGGCGATCGATGCGGAAGTGCCGCTCGTGGTGTGCATCACCGAGGGCATCCCGGTGCTCGACATGGTGCGCGTCAAGCGCGCGCTCGTTGGCTCGAAGACCCGGCTGATCGGACCCAACTGCCCCGGGGTGATCACGCCCGAGGCCTGCAAGATCGGCATCATGCCGGGCCATATTCACAGCCGCGGCAAAATTGGCATTGTGTCGCGTTCCGGCACGCTTACCTATGAAGCGGTGGCGCAGACCACGGCCGCGGGACTGGGTCAGTCCACCTGTATAGGCATCGGCGGCGATCCTATCGTGGGTACGAGCTTCGTCGATTGCCTCGAGTTGTTTCTGGGCGACCTGGAAACCGAGGGAATTGTCATCATTGGCGAGATCGGCGGCACTGCGGAAGAGGACGCCGCGGCGCTTCTAAAATCGGCGGCGAGCATGAAGCCGGTGGTCGGCTTCATCGCCGGTGTGACCGCCCCGCCGGGCCGGCGCATGGGCCATGCCGGCGCCATCATCTCGGGCGGCAGGGGAAGCGCCGGCGACAAGATCGAGGCGATGAGAAGCGCGGGCGTCATCGTCGCGGATTCGCCGGCAAGCCTGGGCAGCACGATGTTGCAGGCGGTGAAAGGCAATGCTTAAGACCTGGAGCCAAATGGCTTGAGGGAGCGGCCAGCGCCGCTTTGATCAGAAAATGGCCACTGAGCTCGAACAAAACTCCTTCCTCTTTGGGGCCAACAGCGCCTTCATCGAGGAGCTTTATTCCCGCTTCCTCAACGATCCCGGATCGGTCGATCCGGGCTGGGCCGGGTTTTTCTCCGGGCTCAACGAGGACGCCGGCGAGGTCTTGAAGGAACTCAGCGGCGCGAGTTGGGCACCGCGCGGCGCCCGCGTCATCACCGACGGCGAGGGGCGGCCCGAACCTTCGGCCGACGAGGCGCCTTTGCCCGCCGCTCTCCCCGGCGCGGAGTCCGAGGAGATCCGCGCCGCCACCCTCGATTCCATCCGCGCGCTCATGCTGATCCGCGCCTACCGGGTGCGCGGCCACCTCATCGCCGATCTCGACCCGTTGGGCCTGGAGGTCACGCACCATCCGGAGCTCGACCCGGCCTCTTACGGCTTCACGGAAGCCGATTACGAGCGCGAGATCTTCATCAACTATGTGCTCGGCCTCAAGACGGCCACGCTCAGCCGCATCCTCGAGGTCGTGAAGCAGACCTACTGCTCGAAAATCGGCGTCGAGTTCATGCACATCCAGGACCCGGATGAAAAGGCCTGGATTCAGGAGCGGGTCGAGGGCAGCCGCAACCAGCCCGACTTTGCGGCGGAGGAAAGGAAGGCGATCTTCACGCAGCTCGCCTGTGCCGAGGGGCTCGAGAAGTTCCTGCAGGTGAAATACACCGGCACCAAGCGCTTCGGGCTGGATGGGGCCGAGTCCACGATCCCGGCGCTCGAGGCGATCATCCATCGCGCGAGCCAGCTCGGTGTCGAGGAGATCGTCCTCGGCATGCCTCACCGCGGCCGCCTCAACGTGCTGGCCAACATCATGGACAAGTCCTACGCCGCCATTTTCTCCGAGTTCCAGGGCAACGCCGCGCGTCCCGAGGACGTCCAGGGCTCGGGCGACGTGAAGTACCACCTCGGCACCTCGGCCGACCGCGAGTTCGAGGGCCGGGTGCTTCACCTGTCGCTCAACGCCAATCCCTCGCACCTGGAGGCGGTCGACCCGGTGGTCGTGGGCAGGGTCCGGGCCAAGCAGATCCAGCGCGGCGATGTCGAGCGCGAACGGGTCATGGGCATCCTGCTGCACGGCGATGCGGCGTTCGCCGGCCAGGGGCTGGTGGCGGAGACCTTCGATTTATCGGGCCTGCGCGGCTACCGAACCGGCGGCACCATCCACCTCATCGTCAACAACCAGATCGGCTTTACCACATCGCCCGGCTACTTTCGCACCTCGCCCTATCCCTCGGACGTCGCGAAGATGGTCCAGGCGCCGATCTTCCACGTCAACGGCGACGACCCCGAGGCGGTGGTCCACGTCGCCCGGCTCGCCATCGAGTACCGGCAGGCCTTCAAGAAGGACGTCGTCATCGACTTGTTCTGTTATCGCCGCCACGGCCACAACGAAGCCGACGAGCCCTCCTTCACCCAGCCATTGATGTACCGCAAGATCGCCAGCCACCCGACGGCCCAGGAGATCTATGCGAGCAGGCTTATCGGCGAGGGGGTAATGACCGCGGAGGAGGCCGATCGCATCCGGAGCGACTTCCGCCGCCGCCTGGAGCAGTATTTCGAGGCTTCCAAATCCTACAAGCCCAACAAGGCCGACTGGCTGGAAGGCGCCTGGACCGGCTTCGAGGTGGCCTCGGGCGACGTCCGCCGGGGCGATGCGGTGGCGAGCGTCAAGGTTCTCAAGGAAATCGGGCTGGCGTTGGCCCGGCCGCCCGAGAATTTCAACGTGCATCGCCGCATCCTGCGCCTGCTCGACGCCAAGCGCCGGATGATCGAGAGCGGCGAGGGCATCGACTGGGCGACGGCCGAGGCGCTTGCCTTCGGGACCTTGCTTGTCGAGGGCACGCGGGTGCGGCTTTCCGGCCAGGATTCCGGCCGCGGCACGTTTTCCCAGCGCCACGCCGTGCTCGTCGACCAGGAGACGGAGGAGCGCTACGTCCCGTTGAATCATCTGCGCGAGAACCAGACCCAGTTCGAGATCATCGACAGCCCCCTCTCCGAAGTCTCGGTGCTCGGCTTCGAGTACGGGTATTCCATCACCGACCCCAAAGCCCTCGTGTTGTGGGAGGCGCAGTTCGGCGATTTCGCCAACGGCGCCCAGGTCGTCATCGACCAGTTCGTCGCCCCCGGCGAGAGCAAGTGGCTGCGCATGAGCGGCCTTGTGATGCTGCTGCCCCATGGCTATGAAGGGCAGGGGCCGGAGCATTCCTCGGCCCGGCTCGAACGCTACCTGCAGCTTTGCGGCGAGGACAACATGCAGGTGGTCAACTGCACGACGCCCGCCAACTATTTCCATGTCCTGCGCCGCCAAGTGCGCCGCAAGTTCCGCAAGCCCCTGGTGATCATGACGCCGAAGTCGCTGCTGCGCCTCAAGCGCTGCGTCTCCAAGCTCTCGGAGATGGGGGCCGACACGTCGTTCCACCGCGTCCTTTGGGACGACGACGAACCGCGCCCGGACGACAAGGTAAGGCGGGTCATCCTGTGCTCCGGCAAGGTCTATTACGATCTCTTCGAGGAGCGCGCCAGGCGCGGGCGAAAGGACGTGTACATCATGCGGCTCGAACAGCTCTACCCGTTTCCCCGCAAGGCCCTGGTCAAGGAAATCGGGCGGTTTCCCTCGGCCGAGGTGCTATGGTGCCAGGAAGAGCCGAAGAACATGGGCGCCTGGGCCTTCGCGGAGCCGCGCATCGAGGACGTGCTCTTGGCGATCGGGGCCGAGCACAAGCGGCCCGTTTATGTCGGCCGTCCCGAGGCGGCCGCGCCGGCGAGCGGGCTGTTGCGGCGGCACAAACGCGAGCAGGCGCGCCTGGTCGACGAGGCCCTGACCCTCGAATGAACGGTGGCGGAAAAAACGCGCTTTCCTTCAGGCCGCCTGCAAGTTCTGTCGGTCGCGCCGCTTGCCTGGCCCGGCAGGGACCGGGTCGCGCGTGAGAGGAATAAATAAACCAAGGATGTCTGTCGAAATCGTCGTGCCGGATCTCGGCGAATCGATCACCGAAGCCACCGTGGCGAAGTGGTTCAAATCGGAAGGCGACCCCGTCGCGGTCGACGAGCCGCTGCTGGAGCTCGAGACCGACAAGGTCGCGGTGGAGGTCAACGCGCAAGCCGCGGGGGTTTTGAGCGAAATCGTCGCCGCCGCCGGCGCCGAGGTCGAGGTCGGCGCCGTGTTGGGCCGTATTGCCGGGGGCGCCGCCGAGGCGCAGCCGAGGCCCGCCGCAAAGGCGCCTCGGCCCGAGGCCGCCAAAGCCGAAACCCACGAGCCCCAAGCGCCCGCCGCCGAGGCCGCGCCGCCGCCGGAAGCCGCGGCGCCAGCCGCCGCAAAGCCCGCCCCCGAGGCGCCGCCGGAAGCGCCCCCGGCGGCTCGAGAGGCGCCGCCTGAAGCGGCGCCGGCCGGGCCTTCCGCGACGGCGCTCTCGCCGGCGGTGCGCAAGCTGGTCGAGGACAACCGCCTCGACGCCTCCGCCATTCCCGCCACCGGCAAGGGCGGCCGCCTGAGCAAGGGCGACGTGCTGGTTTTCCTCAAGAAAGGCGGCGCCGAGGCCCCGCCCGCGGATCCCGCGCCGGTTGAGGCTGCGGCACCCGTTGCGGCGCCGGCGCCGGTTGCCGCGCCCCCTACCGCGCCGGTCGCCGCGCCCGGGGCGCGCGAAGAAAGGGTCAAGATGTCGCGCCTGCGCCGGCGCATCGCCGAGCGTCTGAAAGAGGCCCAGAACACGGCGGCCATGCTCACCACCTTCAACGAGGTGGACATGACCAACGTGATCGCCGTGCGCAACGATTACCGCGAGCATTTCGAGAAGAAGCACGGGGTGCGGCTGGGCTTCATGTCGTTTTTCGTCAAGGCCTGCATCGTCGCGCTGAAGGAGATCCCGGAGGTCAACGCCGAGATCGACGGTGATGTGATCGTCTACAAGAACCATTACGACATCGGCGTCGCCGTCGGCACCGCCCACGGCCTCGTGGTGCCGGTGGTGCGCGCCGCCGACGTCTTGAGCTTCGCCGGGGTCGAAAAGGCCATCGCGGAACTGGGGCGCAAGGCGCGGGACGGCCGCCTCACCATGGAGGATCTCACCGGCGGCACCTTCACCATTTCCAACGGCGGCGTCTACGGCTCGTTGCTGTCGACGCCGATCCTCAATCCGCCGCAGTCGGGAATCCTCGGGATGCACAAGATCCAGCCCCGCGCGGTCGCGGTGGGGGACGCGGTCGAGGTCCGGCCGATGATGTACCTGGCGCTCGGCTACGATCACCGCCTCGTCGACGGCCGCGAGGCGGTCACCTTCCTGGTGCGGGTGAAGGAATGCATCGAGGACCCGCAGCGCATCCTGCTGGACATTTGACC
>CBESNX010000069.1:0-7883 GCA_965531025.1 uncultured bacterium | reverse complement strand
TGTTGCCCCGGCGGTCGCAGTCGACCAGCAGGGGACCGAAGTTTTCCACCTCGAGCACCCACATGGCCTGCGCGATGCCAAGCTCCTCGATCACAGGCTCTCGACGTAACCGATCATGCGCTCACGCGTCTCGGGATCAGGCAGACGGCCATACGCCGCGCCCATGTTCTCGTGCATGTGATCCACCCGTGAGGTCGCGGGAATCGCGCAGGTGACAGCCGGGTGGGAGACGATGAATTTGAGGAAAAACTGAGCCCAGTTCGCGCAATCGAACTCACTTACCCAGTCCGGTAGCGGTTGGCGTTCGAAATAGTCGAAAAGCGCACCTCGCCGGAAGGGCCGGTTGATAATCACCGCTAAACCGCGTTCGGCCGCCAGAGGCAGCAAGCGTCTCTCGGCCTCCCGATCCAGGATGTTGTAAGTAAACTGGACGAAGTCGAGCGGTTGCTCGGTCATCACTTTTTCCAAAGTGTCATGACGGCGGCCGTGGGACGTCGTGATGCCAATGTAACGCACCCGGCCTTGCGCTTTCCAATCCACCAGCGTTTCCAGATGAGTCTTCCAGTCGAGCATGTTATGGATCTGCATCAGGTCGAAACGTTCCGCGCCCCACAGTCGCCGCGATTCCTTCATTTGCCTGACACCAAGCCATCGAGAAACCGTCCATACCTTGGTCGCGGAAAACAGCGAGTGCTTGTTGGATATGCGCTCCAGGCAGTAACCGATGACCTCCTCGGACGACCCGTACATCGGCGACGAATCGATCACTGCGCCGCCCCTATCAAAGAAAGCTTGCAACACCTTGAGCCGCTCGGCGCGCAAGAACCGATTGTTACCCACGTTGTAGGTGATCCACGACCCCATGCCAATCACCGGCAATCGTTCCCCGGTGGCTGGAATGGCTCTTTTCAGCACTGGCCGGGATCCGGCGGAAGCGCGCCCGTGCCCGCCATAGAGGGCCACGCTGAGGGCGCCCATTGATGTCAGGAATGCCCGGCGACTTAGTTCCAGCTTGGTTTGCTTCATCTCGTGCCTCCTGAACGGCGGCACCGCCTCCGGAATCGCTCAACCGCGCCCTCAGATCAGCTCGTCGCCGCGGTCGTCGGTTTCACCGAAACGGCCAAGCGCGGGTTTCTTGAGGCCCTCGTAAGCCTTGTTCAGCTTTTCGTTCATCATGCGGTTGTGGGCCTCGAACAGGCTGTTGCCCCGGCGGTCGCAGTCGACCAGCAGGGGACCGAAGTTTTCCACCTCGAGTACCCACATGGCCTGCGCGATGCCGAGCTCCTCGAGCCAGTAGACGTCGCGAACCCGCGTAATGCCGCGGCCCAGGAGCGCCCCCGTGCCGTAGCCGACGGTGACCAGATAGACCGCGCCGTGCGGCACGAAGTAGGCCTTGTAGTCGTCTTCCGACATGCCGCCCTTGCCGATGATCATCTTGGCCCCGGAGAGCTCGAACCAGTCGGTCAGCCACTTCGCGAAGCGGAAGCTCGCCGTCCCCGTTACCGCGCCGATATTGAACGTTCCGTCGTCACGCCGGCTCGCCGCGGGCGAGCAGTGAAAGTTGACGTTGGAAAGGGACGCGAAGTCGACCGGCGGGGGATGGCCCTCGGCGATGATGCGCTGATACAGTCTTTCACGGGCTGTGTAAATCACCCCGTCGAGATAGACGACGGTGCCGAGTTCGAGCGCATCAAGGTCCTCCGGCCGGACCGGGACGGTCAGCCGGACGCTTCTAAGGTTTCCGCTCTCTCTGGCCATGCGACGCCGTCCCTTCTCATGTAAGGGGTAAACCATTGGGGGTCGGTGCGGTGCTCGACGCGCCCGTCCATGAACAGCCGCGCCGTCGCGCGGCGCGAGGACAGGCAGAAGCAGTGCACGCTCATCGGCATGCCGCCGGTATGCGTGTAGCCGACCTCGATATGACAGTCGACCACCATGGACGAGCCCACGAAGCCCATCGGCCCCATGCCGATGGAGTTGCCGAGCGCCTTGAGCTCCTGCTCGAGCCCGGCGATCTTCGGATCGGGGTTGCTATCGCCGACCACGCGCAGGCACGCCGCCTGTTTGCCGAGCGTCATCGAGACGTCCTTGGAGCCGCCCAGCCCCACGCCGACGATGGCCGGCTGGCACGCCAGCCCGCGCTTGCCGAAGGCGACAAGCACGTCGAGGAAAAACCGCTTGATGCCGTCGATGCCGTCGGCCGGGAACAGCATGCGGTAATCGCTGCCGAACAGCCCGCCCTTGTGGACCGTGGTGACGTCGATCCAGTCGGCATCCGGTTCGAAGGAGTACTCGATCTCGGGGGCGTTGATGCCGACGTTGTTATCGTTGTCGGTGCGCCACAACGGGTGCACGCGGTTGGGACGCAGTGGAATATCCCGCGTCGCCCGGGCGGTGGCGCTGCGCAAGCTCGCCTCGAGGGCCACGAAGCCGCCCTCGACGCTCGCCTCGTTGCCGAGCTTGACGAAGTAGCGCGGCAGGCCGGTGTCGCCGCACATGGCGCGCCGGTCCTGTTTCGCCGCCTCCCAGTTTTCGAGCATTGAGTTGAGCACGAACCTGCCGAGCTCGCCTTCCTCGGTTTCGGCCATCTCCTTGATGCCGTTGAGATAATCGTCCGGGATCTCGATGCTCGCCCGGTCCATCAGTTCATACGCGGTCTCTTCGACGGTTTTCTTCGCAATCATCGCCACTCTCGTTCGATTCAAGGGGCGCCGCCGCACCCGGCGCGGACGCGGTCAGACCGCCGGCGGTGCGCCGGCCTCGTCGTCGATCAAGGACTCGCCCGGCTTCACTATAGAGAAGTCGACAGGCTCCATCGTGATATCAAGGTCTTTGTCTCTGAGCCGCGCCACGGTGTAGCTCGATTCGTCGAGATCGCCCGTCTCCGGAAAGTCCTCGCGATAGTGCGCGCCGCGGGACTCCTCACGCGTCAGCGCCGCCCGGGCAATGACTTTGCTGACCAGGATCAGGCTGTCGAAGTTGAGCCAGTCGTGCCACGTGAGGTTGAAGGCTGGCGACCGGTCCGCCACCCCTGTCTCCTCGAGCTCGGCGCCAAGCTCGTCAAGCGCCGCGACGGCGCCTTCGAGCCGATCCTTCTCGCGGATGATGCCGACGCCGTCCCACATCAGCGCGTACAGCCGCTCGCGGATGCCGTTGATGTCGCCGGCGGGCTTGGCGAAGGGATGGAGTGAGCGCGCCGCCGCCTCATCGATGCGGTTCGGGTCGGGCTCGCGGAAGGCGCCCTCCTTTTCGACCCAGACGGCCATGGCGTCTCCGGCCAGGCCGCCGTACACGGTGGAGTTCGCGACCCCGTTGCCGCCGAGCCTGTTGGCGCCGTGCACGCCGCCGGTGTCCTCGCCGGCCGCGAACAGGCCGGGAAGCGCGGTCGAGCCGTCGGGCTCGAAGCACACCCCGCCCATCAGGTAATGCGCGGTCGGCACCACCTCGACGCGCCCGCCCGCAAGGTCGAAGCCGCAGTCGGCGCAGCGCTCCACCATGCCCTTGAACATTTTCCGCACCTTCGCCGGGCCGAGATGGCTCATCTGAATATAGACGCCACCCAGAGGCGTGGTGTTGCCGCCGCGCATCTCCTGATAGATGGCGCGGCTGACGACGTCGCGGGTCGCCCGCTCGCCCTGCGCGTGGTACTTCGTCATGAAACGCTCGCCGTTGCCGCCGACGAGCCAGCCGCCGGCGCCGCGCAGCCCCTCCTCCAGCACCGTCCCGGTCATGCGGGTCTCCGGCCCGGCGAGCAGACCGGTGGGGTGGAACTGCACCATCTCCATGTCGCGCAGCGCAAGGCCCGCCTTGAGCGCCATGGCCATGCCGTCGCAGGTCTTGTCGCCGGACGGGGTGTGATAGAGGTACATGGTCGGTCCGCCGCCGGTGGCGAGCAGCACCGCCTTGGCCTGGACGAAGGTCAGGCCCCCGGTCCGCATGTCGATCATCAGAACGCCGGCCAAGGCGTCGCCCGACGGCGTCCCGATAAGGGCGACGGCGCGGTGGTCCTCGAGGCGCGTCACGTTGACCGCCCAGGCCTGTTCAAGCAGCCGGTTGACGATCTCGATGCCGGTGAGATCCCCCTTGTGCACCGTCCGGTCGAAGCTCTGGCCCGCGAACGCTTTCTGGTGCAGCGTGCCGTCCGGATTGCGGTCGAAGAAACAGCCGATCTCGTTCTCGAGCTCGCGGATACGCTCCTGCGCGCCCACGACCAGCTTCCATGCGAGGTCCTGGCGCGGCAGCCACGTGCCGCCCACGATGGTGTCCATGAAGTGGCGCTCGGCCGAATCCCCCTTGGCGATGGCGGCGTTATAGCCGCCCTGCACCATGCGCGTGCAGCCGGTCTTGCCGAGAAGCCCCTTGACCGCGACGGTGATGTCGAGCTCGGGTGCGGAGCGTTGCGCGTGCAGCGCGGCGAACAGCCCGGCGCCGCCGCTGCCGAGGATCAGGATGTCGGTTCTCCGCCGCTCGATCGTCACCCTCTCACCTCGCCCCCAAGTCAGACCGCGTTCGCCATGAAGGCGACACCGAAGATGAGCGCCGCCCCGAGGGCGCACGCGATCAGGGTCTTCTGCCAGTCGCGCCACGGCAGGAATTCGACCGCGAGCAGGCGCAGACCCCCCGTCATGTGCACCGCCAACAGCATAATGAGCGCGGTTTCCGAGAGCTTGACCCAGGGGTCCTCGGTCCAGCGCAGGAACGAATCGAGGCGCGCTTCGTCCTTAATCGCGAGCGCCAGTGTGTAGAAATGCGCCGGCAGGAAAAGAGCCAGCGCCACGCCCGAGACGCGGTGCAGCGCGAAGGCCCAGAAAGCGGGATGCTTGCCCGAGATGCGATTCATGTGATCGCCTCCACGGCGCTGAGTCCCATGAGCACCAAGAGCGCCGCGAAGGCCGCCATTGCCAATTCCAGGCTACGGCCGCGCCACGGCGTCATCTCGCGGATGACCGTGCGCAGGCCGATCGAGCCGTGCACGGCGGCGGCCAGCACGAACACCGTGTAAAGGCTCCCCCACACGAGGCTTCCTTGCGTGCGCGCCAGGATTTCCTGGGCGCTGAGCCCGCCGCGGATGGCGTAGATGATGGTCACGATATGGACCATGACCAGCGGCGCCAGAACCATCGCGCTCAAGCGCTGGGCGAGCCACATCAGGGTTTCGCTACGCGCACTCAAAGCTTTCCCCTGAGATAGGCCTTGGCGACCTCTCGCTTCAACCCGGCGATCGAGGCCGTCGGGTTGAGGTGTTTCGGGCAATACTCCATGCAGTTCTGGTGGCTGTGGCAGGAATGGCATCCCGCGTCGCCCGCGACGGCCCGAAGGTGTCCGATGCGGTCGCCGTCGCGCACGTCGTTGTACAGGGTCCAGGCGCGGTTGAGCTGCGCGGGCCCGAGATAGTCCGGGTTCCACCTGACGACGTCGCAGGCGGCGTAACAGATGCCGCAAGCTATGCATTCGATGCCGGCATCCGCCGCTTCGCGCTCCCGGCTCTCGGGACGGACGGGCACGAAGCCGGCAGGTTTCTCCCGCGGCGGGATGAAGCGGCCTTTCGCCTTGTGCCACTTCTCGAAGAACTCCGTCATGTCGACGACCAGGTCCTTGATCGTCGGCATGTTGGCGAGCGGAGCGAGACGCAGCCTGCCGTTCCTCGCCACCTTCGAGACGTGCGTGCGGCAGGTCCAGCGCGGTCGCCCGTTGACGGTCATGGCGCACGAGCCGCACATGCCGACCCGGCAGGAAAAACGATAGGCCAACGTCGGCTCGATGTGCCGCTGGACATAGGTGACGGCGTCGAGCACCGTCTGGTTCACTTGGTGCGGCACGCGGTAGATGACGTAATCCCCCGCCACGCCGCCGCGCCAGATGGACAGCTCGAGTTCTTTGGCCTCAGACCCGCTCACACGGACGAACCTCCGGATTTGAATTTGCTTGCCAACGGTGCGCCGCACGCCGGCGCGCGTAGTCTATCGGGAAGCCCGGTTCAATAGAAACGAATAAGCCTCGCTCAGGAAACGGATTTTCGACGTCGGCCCGGCGATGCAGGGCGCGCTCAGCTTTGGCGCTCTCATCTTCCTCTTGTGGGCAGTTACAGAAACTTGTGGGTAGCCGCACAAACGAGGGCTAAATTCCGAAAGTTCCAACGAACCGGAGTTCTAGCGACATGAAAGCACGAATCAAATGGGTCCAGGACCGTACGTTCGTGGGTGAATCGGGAAGCGGCCACGCCGTCGTGTTGGGGACTTCTTCGGGATCCGACGGCGGCACCCTCTGCCCCAGCCCCATGGAAATGGTCTTGATTGGCATGGGCGGCTGCACCGCCTTCGATGTGGTTCACATTCTCGCGAAGTCCCATGAGCCGATTGAGGACTGCGTGGCGGAACTCGACGCGGAACGCGCGGACGAAGATCCCAAGGTATTTACCCGCGTTCACATGCATTTCATCGTCACCGGCCGGGGTCTCAGTCCCTCCAAGGTGGAACGCGCGATAAAACTGTCGGCTGAAAAGTACTGCTCGGCTTCCGCCATGATCGGCAAGACGGCGGAGATCACCCACGACGTCGACGTCATCGACAGCTCCGACGCGTGAGCCCGCCCAATACGCGCCGCGCGTGGCGGAGGCCGCCCCTTTTCGTTGACGCGGTTGGGCCGCGTCCTTAGTATCCGCGCCGGGTCACGCCCCCCCAACGGGGCGCAACTATTCTGGAAGGAATAGCCGTAATGAAGCCGTCGGTCCGGCCGCGGAACCCCAATTTCGCCTCGGGTCCCTGCGCAAAACACCCTGGATGGTCGCTCGATAATCTCAAAGGCGCCTGCGTCGGGCGTTACCACCGCTCCACGGACGGCAAGAAGAAGCTCGCGGAGGTCATCGCATTGAGCCGCCGAATCCTCGGCCTGCCGGACGATCACCGCATCGGCATCGTGCCGGCGTCCGACACGGGCGCCTTCGAGATGGCGATGTGGTCGCTTCTGGGCGCGCGGGGGGTGGACGTACTGGCGTGGGAGAGCTTCGGGCAGGGCTGGGCCGCCGACATCGTCGAGCAGCTGAGGCTCGATGACGTTCGCGTGCTTGCGGCCGATTACGGCAAGCTCCCGGACCTCGCCAAAACCGATCCCGGCCGCGACATCGTGTTCACCTGGAACGGCACCACCTCGGGCGTGCGCGTCCCGGACGGCGCCTGGATCAGCGCCGATCGCGCCGGCCTTACGCTTTGCGATGCGACCTCCGCGGTCTTCGCCATGGACCTTCCGTGGGACAAGCTCGATGTCGCGACCTATTCCTGGCAGAAGGTGATGGGGGGCGAGGCCCAGCACGGCATGCTGATCCTGAGCCCCAGGGCCGTCGAGCGGCTCTTGAGCCATACCCCGCCCTGGCCGCTGCCCAAGATCTTCCGCCTGAGGCAGGACGGCAGGCTGATCGAGGGCATCTTCTCCGGCCAGACCATCAACACGCCGTCCATGCTCAGCGTCGAGGACGCGCTCGACGCGCTCGAGTGGGCCCAGGGGATCGGCGGGCTCGACGCCCTGATCGGCCGCTCGGAAGCCAATCTCGCGGCCGTGACCGACTGGGTCGGGCGCACCGACTGGGTCGATTTCCTGGCCGAGGACCCGGCGGTCCGCTCGAGCACTTCCGTCTGCCTCAAGATCGTGGCGCCCTGGTTCACGGCGCTCGGCGCCGAGGCCCAGGCCGCCGTTGCCAAGCGGATCGCCGCGCTCTTGGAAGAGGAAGGCGCGGCATACGACATCGACGCCTACCGGGACGCGCCCCCGGGGCTTCGCATCTGGGCCGGCGGCACGGTCGAGAGGTCCGACCTCGAAGCCCTGTTCCCCTGGCTCGACTGGGCCTTCGCCGCCGTCAGGCAAGAATTCGCCGCCAAGGTCTGAGCCGA
>CBESNX010000068.1:0-7943 GCA_965531025.1 uncultured bacterium | reverse complement strand
CCGTGATGGCGGTCCATCACAAGGGCCGCGCGACGACGCCCGAAGGGCGTGCAAGGCCGCCCGCGGGGTCGCTTTTCGCGGCCTCCGGAGGGCTCTCGCGCCGCTTGATTATGTCCCCGCATCGCCGGCACGGCGCTTGCTGGCCGGAGACCGCGAAATGACGATCATATGTCGTAGCTTTCTATGAAAGTGAGCCCTAGAGCACTATCCGACCAGATGCAATCAATCTGGTCGGATAGTGCTCTAGCTAGCGGTCCATCGGTTCGAAACCGGACTTGCGCTCGAAGTCGTGGTGGGTCTCGATCTTGCGCACCGTGCCGGTTTTCGAGCGCATGATGATGGAGTGGGTCGTCGCGCCGCCCTTGAAACGGCGCACGCCGTGGAGCATGGCCCCGTCGGTCACCCCTGTCGTGGCGAACATGAGGTCGCCGCTGGCCATGTCGTCGAGTTCGTACTTGCGGTCAAAGTCGGTGATCCCGCAGCGCGCCGCGCGGCCTTTCTCGTCGTCGTTGCGGAACTGGAGCCTTCCCTGCATGAAGCCGCCGATGCACTGCAGGGCGGCCGCCGCCAGCACCCCTTCCGGCGCGCCCCCGATGCCGAGATACATGTCGACGCCGCTGTCGGGCTCCGAGGTGGCGATGACGCCGGAGACATCGCCGTCGGTGATCAGCATGATGCGCGCGCCCGCCTCGCGAACCTTGGCGATGAGCTCGGCATGGCGCGGCCGGTCGAGGATGCAAACCACGAGACTGGAGATGTCCACCGTCTTGGCCTTGGCGAGATTCTCGAGGTTCTTGCCCGGCTCCTCGTCCAGATCGACCAGATCATCGGGCAGGCCGCCGCCCACCGCGATCTTGTCCATGTAGACATCGGGCGAGTTGAGGAATCCATTCTCCTGCGTCATGGCGACGACCGAGAGCGCGTTGTGGCCGCCCCTGGCGGTGATCGTGGTTCCCTCGAGCGGGTCGATGGCGATGTCGATCTTGGGTCCGTTGCCAAGGCCCACCTTCTCGCCGACGTAGAGCATCGGCGCCTCGTCCCGCTCGCCCTCGCCGATCACGATGGTGCCGTCGATCGACAGGCTGTTCAGGGCCTTGCGCATGGCGTCGACCGCCGCCTGGTCCGCGGACCTCTCGTCCCCCCGGCCCATCAGCAGCGAAGCCGACAGCGCCGCCGCCTCGGTGACGCGCACGGCTTCGAGCGCCAAATTGCGGTCCATTAATTCGGCCATGGTTCCCCTCCCCTGTCTGTCCGTCCCTGTCTGTCCGTCCGGCCTACAGCGCCTCGATGCGGATCATGCGCGGCGGCTCCAGGACGGTGTCCAGCATAGCAATTTTTTCGAGCGCGCGGCACATCGCCGCTTCTTCCGTTTCGTGGGTGACCAGCACCACCGGCACCGTGCCGCCGGGGGCGCGGCCCCGCTGCAACATGGATTCCAGGGATATCCGCTCGTCCCGAAACGCCGCGGTGACGTCGGCGATGACGCCGGGCTTATCCACCACCATGAGGCGAATGTAATAGGAGCCGCGGTGCCGCTCCATGGGCGAGACCGCGAGCTTCTCGAGCGCCGCCGCCGGCACCGAAAAGGTCGGCACCCGGCGGCCGCGGGCGATGTCCACGAGATCGGCGACCACGGCGGAGGCGGTCGGGCCGGCCCCGGCGCCGCGCCCCTCGAAGACGGTGGTGTCCGCGAAATCGCCCTCGGCGACGACCGCGTTGAACACGCCTTCCACATGGGCGATGGGCGCGCCGAGGGGCACGAGGCACGGATGCACCCTTTGTTCGACGCCGAATTCGGTGAGCCGGGCGGCGCCCAACAGCTTGATGCGATAGCCCAGCTCGTCGGCGAACCGGATGTCGAGCGCCGAGATCTGGCCGATCCCCTCGATGTGGACGCCCTCGAAGTTCACCTCGCAACCGAAGGCGACCGAAGTCAGGATCGCGAGCTTGTGGGCCGCATCGATGCCGTCCACGTCGAAGCCGGGATCGTCCTCGGCATAGCCCAGTTCCTGGGTGTCGGCCAGCACGTCGTCGAACTCGCGGCCAGTCTCGCGCATGGTGGTGAGGATGTAATTGCAGGTCCCGTTGAGGATCCCGTAAATCCGGTTGAGCCCGTCGGCGGCCAGACCTTCGCGCAGCGCCTTGATGATGGGAATGCCGCCGGCGACGGCGGCCTCGTAACCCAGGGTCACGTTCTTCGCCTCCGCCGCCAGGGCGAGCGCCGTGCCGTGATGGGCCAGGAGCGCCTTGTTCGCCGTCACCACGTGCTTGGCGTTGGCGATCGCCGCCTCGCACACGGCCTTGGCAATGCCGTCGGACCCGCCGATCAGTTCCACCACCACCTCCGCTTGCGGATCGGCCGCCATGGCGACGGCGTCGTCGTACCACTTGCAGGCCGTGAGATCGACCCCGCGATCGCGGCCCCTATCGCGTGCCGAAACGGCAACCACGGCGATGCGCCGGCCGCAGCGCCGTTCCAGGAGATCGCCGCGCTCTTGCAAAAGCTTGAGGGTCCCGGCGCCGACCGTGCCGAGACCGGCGACGGCGATGTTCAGCGGCTGGGTCAAGAGGCCACCGCCTGCCGATCTATTTCTTCAAGTAATTTATCAGCAGATCTTAAGAATGCTTTGATATTCCTGACTGCTTGCCGAATGCGCTGCCGGTTCTCCACGAGGGCGAAGCGCACGTGGCCGTCGCCGTATTCGCCGAAGCCGATGCCCGGAGAGACCGCGACCTTGGCCTCGCGCAGGAGCAGCTTGGAAAACGCGAGCGACCCCAGCCGGGCGAAGGCGGGCGGGATCGGCGCCCACACGAACATGGTGGCCGGCGGGGTCGGCGTCTCCCACCCGGCGGCGAGAAGCCCGTCGACCAGGACGTCGCGGCGGTTGCGATAAAGATCGCGTATCGCCGAAACGCAGTCCGGCGGGCCGTTGAGCGCCGCCGTGGCCGCCACCTGGATGGCCGTGAACGCCCCGTAGTCGAGGTAGGATTTGATGCGGGTGAGCGCCGCGATCAGCCGCTTATTCCCGGTCGCGAAACCGATGCGCCAACCCGGCATGGAGTAGGTCTTGCTCACCGAGGTGAACTCGACCGCGATCTCCTTGGCCCCCGGCGCCTGCAGAATCGAGGGCGGCGGCGTCGCGGTAAAATAGATCTCGGCGTAGGCGAGATCGGAGAGGATGAAAATCCCGTGGTCGCGGCAGAACGCGACGATCTCCTCGTAGAAGTCGAGGTCGACGACCTGGGTCGTCGGGTTCGCCGGGAAATTGAGCACCAGCGCCAAGGGCGGTGGCGCGCAGTGTTTCACGGCCCGCTCGAGCCCGCGGAGGAAGGCGATTTCCGGCCCGATGGGGATATGCCGCACGGCGGCGCCCGCGATAATGAACCCGTAGGGGTGTATGGGATAGCTCGGGTTCGGCACGAGCACCACGTCGCCCGGGCTGGTGATGGCCTCGGCAAGGTTGGCGAACCCCTCTTTCGATCCAAGGGTGACGATGGTCTCGGTCTCCGGATCGATATCCACGTTGAAACGGCGCTTGTAGTAATTGGCGTTGGCCTTGCGCAGGCCGGGGATGCCGCGCGAGTTGGAGTAGCGGTGCGTGCGCGGGTTCTGCACCGCCTCGACCAGCTTGGCGACGATGTGGGGCGGCGTCGGGCCGTCGGGATTGCCCATGCCCAAGTCGATGATGTCGTCGCCCGCCGCGCGGGCGCGCACCTTCATGTCATTCACTTCGGCGAAGAGGTAAGGCGGCAGCCTTTTGATGCGATGAAATTCCTGTTCCATGATCCTGTCGTGCGCGCGGACTCTCGGGCCCGGATATATATACCCGGCCCCGCCGGATAATGACAGAGCCCGGCCATCCAGCAGGCTGCTAGAGCGCTATCCGACCGTCTCAGTTATCGATATAAATTTCCGCGCGCTGGTTCCCAGCCTCGCCGGCCGGCGTGAGCTCGTGGTAGATCGGCTCGCGGTCGGATTTGCCGCCGACGAAGAGCTTGCCGGGCTTCACGCCCAGGCGGATCAGCTCCTTTGCCACCGCGTTGGCGCGGTCGATCGAGATCCTTAAATTCGCCCTCTTGCGGGCCGCCGGGTCCAGATCCCGGCTCGCGCCGCTGGCGTGGCCGATGACCCTTAAAGTGCCGCCGCGCGCGCGGTACATGGCCAACACGTCACGCAGTACCTCCCGGTGCTTGGCGCTCAACTTCGCCGAGCCGCGCGGAAAACGGAGCATCGCCGCCCGGAACGACACCGCGGCGGCGTAGCGTTCGAACTCCGCGAGCGAACGGACCTTCTGCTTCAAAGACGGCGCGGTCACGTCGGCCCGCGCCGGCGCGGCGGGGGCGGCCAGTGGGGTCGGAGCAGATCTTGCCGAAGGCGAGACTGTCGGCCGAGGCGGCGCCGGTGGCGCGATGGGCCCGGCCGCGACCGGGCCCTGCGGCGCCGGCGCCGGGGTAAAGGCCGCGCTGCCGCCGCGCGCCTCCAGGTCGGCATAGCGCGCATGCTCGCGGTCGGCCACCAGTCCCTCGGCGGACTTCTTGCGCTGTTCGGTGCTGGAGACCCGCTTGGGCCTCGGCGGAACCGAGGCCAGGTTCGGGAAGGGTTCGTCGGCCCCCGGCACCGGCCTGTCGGCGAACCTCGACTTCTGCGCCTGCTCCCTGGCCTCCCGGTCCTTGTCGTCGTCGAACCAGCCAGCGACGCCCGCGTACCATTCGACGGGATTCAGCTCATCGGGGACATCGGCGCAGCCGACGAGACCGACAAGCCCCACCATCAGGGCGAACCCGGTTGTCCCGCGAATTCGCGCCCGGCCCCTCCGGCGCCAAGTTTCAGGCGTCAGCTTCATGGATCGATGGCCTTTCGCGATGCGATATCGGTTGCAATGACAAGTCCGTTGTCACGCCCAGGTCACAAACCTCCAGTTAGCCACTCCGGGGCGGGCTGTCCCGCCTTGCGCGGAGATGTGACGCAACGGGTGCCGCCAAAGCTCGCCGGGTCCGGATTTTACCTTATTTGAAACCCCTTCCAAAGCCATCTTTTCAGAAATTATGGCCGCCCAATTTGCCGGATGGACCTCGGGAATCGTGCAGCGGCGTCACATGGGCGAGCGGGACCGAAACGAGCGCCGCGCTTGGCGGTGAAAATCCCGAGCGCGGTTGCCGCAACCGCGGCACACGGGCGTGGATAAACGTTGATCCCCCTGCCGCGTTTCGTCGCCGAGCGGAGCCCGCTCGTCATTTCGCCGCCAGGTAATTCGCCGCAAGCGCGACATAGTGTTCGATCACCTCGGGGAAATAGGCGAGTTCTTCCTCGGTCAGCTGGCGAACGCGCCTGGCGGGGCTTCCCTTCCACAGCTCGCCGCTCTTCACCCTTTTTCCCGGCGTCACCAGCGCGCCCGCCGCGACCATGGCGCCGCTTTCCACGACGACGCCGTCCATCACGGTGGCGCTCATGCCGATGAAGCATTTGTCCTCGAGGGTGCAGCCATGAACGACGGCGCAATGGGCGATGGTCACGTCGGACCCGATATAGGTGCCGAAGCTATCGTCGGTGACGTGGATGACGGTGCCGTCCTGGATGTTGGTGCGCCGACCGATGCGGATCTCATGGTCATCGCCGCGAATCACCACGCCGAACCAGACGTTTGCCCGGTCGCCGATCACAACGTCGCCGATGACGGACGCCGTGGGTGCGATGAAAACCTCCTCGCCGATGCGCGGCAAACGCCCGCGGTAGGGCAGGATCACGCCGCCGGGGCGAAGCGTTCCAGGCTGGTCCATGCGGTACCTCTCAGTCTGGGTTGTGCGTCAGCCAGTTCACCACGGTGTCCGCATGGGCATCCGGCGGGAACACCGGGTAGAACACGTGTTCGACGCGCCCGTGCCGGATCACGAGCGTAAGCCGCTTGATAAGGACCGTCCCCTCGACCTCGAAGGTCGGCAGCCGCAGGCGCCGCGCGAAGTCGAGGTCGGCGTCGCTCAGCACCGGGAAATTGAGCTGCAGCCGCTCGGCCATCTCGCGCTGATAGTCGGTGGTCTGCGTGCTCAGGCCGAAGGTGCGGGCGCCGAGGGCCTCGAGCTCGGTGTAATGCTCGCGAAAGCCACAGGTCTCGGGCGTGCAGCCGCGCGCGCCCGGGATCAGGTCCCAGCCGGCCGGCGGGTCGACGCCGGGGCGGCCCGTGCGCGGGTAGACGTAAACGACCGTGCGGCCGGGAAAGGGCTCGGACAGGTCGACGCGCCGGCCGTCCGTCGCCGGCAGGGACACGCCCGGCACCGGCCTCCCGGGCAAATGGCCGCAGGCGCCGTCGTCCCGCGGCGCCGGCAGCTCGCCCGGCAGCACCGTCGGGTCGTGAAACGTCACCCCTTCTCCGCTCATGGAAACAAGGGCTCCTGCTCGAGGCCCAAGGTTTCGTTGAAGCCGCAGACCACGTTGAAGTTCTGCACCGCCTGGCCCGCGGCGCCCTTGACCAGGTTGTCGATCACGCTGACAATGATGGCCCGCCCCTTCACCCGGTCGGCAACCACGCCGATCAGACAAAGGTTCGAGCCGCGCACATGCCGCGTCGCCGGCGCCACGCCCTCCGGCATGAGCCGTACGAAGGGTTCCTTTGCGTAGCGCCTTTGCAGGGTCTCGCGCAGATCCTCATGCGTCGCGCCGTGCGCGAGCCTGACGTAGATGGTGGACAGAATCCCCCGGTTCATGGGCACGAGGTGCGGCGTGAAAGTGACGGTCACCGGCCGTCCGGCGGCGCGCGCGAGGCCCTGCTCGATCTCCGGCGCATGGCGGTGACCGGCGATGGCGTAAGCGTGAATGCCCTCGCTCACCTCGGCGAACAGGTTCGCTTCCTTGACCGAGCGGCCGGCGCCCGTGACCCCCGACTTGGCGTCGATGATGATGTCATCGGCATCGATCTGGCCCGCCTCGACCAGGGGAACGAGGGGAAGCTGCGCCGCCGTCGCATAGCACCCGGGAACGGCGATCAGGCGCGCGCCCGCAACCTCGGCGCGCGCAAGCTCGGTGAGGCCGTAAACGGCCTCGCGCTGCATCTCGGGCGCCCGGTGGGGATGGCCGTACCACTGGGCGTAAAGCTCGACGTCGGCGAGGCGGAAGTCGGCCGAAAGATCGATCACCTTGAGATGCGTGGGCAGCGCCGCGGCGACCTCCTGGGTGGCGCCGTGGGGCAGCGCGCAGAAGGCGACGGCAAGGTCGGTCCACTCGGCGTCCGCGATGCGGATGAGAGCCGGAAGATCGAGCCCCGCGAGATGGGGAAAGACGTCCGCCACGGTGCGGCCCGCGCGCCGCTCGGCGGTAAGCACCCTGATCTCGACATTGGGATGGCGGGCGAGCAGGCGCACCAGCTCGGCCCCGGTATAGCCGCTGGCGCCGAGGATGCCGACGTTGATGGTCCTGTTTGCTCTCTCCGTCATGGCCTTCGCTCCCGAGGTTAAATCCAAAAGCCCCGCAAGAAAAGGGCGTCCCGGTCGGGACGCCCCTTTAAGACTCGGCGTACCGCCGGAAATCAACGTTTCGAGAACTGGTGGCTGCGGCGCGCCTTGTGGCGCCCGTACTTCTTGCGTTCGACCACGCGGCTGTCGCGAGTCAGAAAACCGCCGGTTCTCAAGACCTTGCGCAGGGCCGGCTCGTAACTGCCCAGGGCCTTGCTGATGCCGTGGCGCACCGCGCCGGCCTGGCCCGAAAGCCCCCCGCCCTTCACCGTGCACCAGACGTCGTACTGGTCCACCCGCTCGACGGCGGCGAAGGGCTGGTTGATGATCATGCGCAACACCGGACGGGCGAAATAGACCTCCAAGTCCCGCCCGCCCACCGTGATGCGGCCGGCACCGGGCTTGATCCACACGCGGGCGATGGCGTCCTTGCGCTTGCCCGTGGCATAGGCCCGGCCCTGGGCGTCGAGCTTGGGCTCGGCCTCCTCGGGTTCCGGCGG
>CBESNX010000067.1:0-7953 GCA_965531025.1 uncultured bacterium | reverse complement strand
GGGCGAAGCGGGGCGCCGGGACTCAGCGCTTGAGCGCGATCGCCGAGAGTCCCCGGCCGTACTCCTTCTCGCCCTTGAGGACGCTGCGGCGGTAGCTGAAAAAGCGGTCTTCCTCGAGGCACGTATCGTGCGCGGTTGAGACCACCTCGCTCAGGCCCAGGGCGTTGAGACGTGCGGCGACGTAGCCCGCGAAATCGAAGCGGAATCGCCCAGCCCGCGCGGCGCTGCTGAAAAAACGCGCATTGTCCGGGTCTTCGGCGATGAACGGCGCGGGGAACTCCGGGCCGACCTCGTAGGACTGCTGGCCGATGCAGGGGCCGATCGCCGCGACGGTCCTGATGGGATCGGCGCCGAGCCGCGCCATCGCCTCGAGCGTCGCCTCGAGCACGCCGCCGAGCGCCCCGCGCCAGCCGGCATGGGCCGCCCCGATGACGCCGGCATCGGCGTTAGCGAACAGCACCGGGGCGCAATCGGCGCTCACGATGCCAAGGGCCATGCCGGGTTTCCGGGTCACGAGCCCGTCCGCCTTCGGCGCCGCGCGCGGCGGCCAGGCGCGCTCGACGGTCTCGATCCGCACGCCGTGGACTTGGTAGGCGGTGACCAGGGCCTCCAGCGGCAGGCCCATGCGCGCCATCGCGCGCGCGCGGTTGGCGGCGACGTTCGCGGGATCGTCGCCCGAGCCGTATCCGACGTTGAGGGACGCGTAGACCGCGTCGCTCACGCCGCCCTCGCGGGTGAAGAAGCCGTGCCGGACGGACGTGAGCTTGTCGAGGGCATCGACGGTGATCATGCCGGCGTCTCGAAACCGGGAGGCGCGGGTTGGCCGGGATGGGCGAGGGCCAGGGTCTTGAACAGGGCGCCCATTCCGGAGGGCGCGATCAGGCGCTTGCACGCCGAGCGGATCTCCCCGGCCTGGGCGGGGGATGCTTTTTGCAGGAGCTTGTCGGCGCGCTCAGCGATGCCGAGGGCAAGCAGAAAGTCGCCCTGCGGCACCGGGCCGTAGGCGCGCGCGCCGCCGGCCGCGGCGGCGTTCGCGAGGGCCTTGAAGTCGACATGGGCGGTGAGGTCCGCCTCGCCGGGATCGCTCAGGACGTCGTGGCGTCCATGTCGCTTCACCGCCTGCAGTGTTTCGCCCAGCGCGCTTCGGGCCGCGCCGTAGTCGACGATCAACGCCACGCCGCCGAACCGCGCAAGGCGCGCGCCGATCGCCCGCGCGAGGGCGAGGCCCTGGGGCGCGACCTCGCTGACGCTGCCCAGGGGAACGGCCTCGAGCGGCGCCTTTCTCAATCCTTCGGGGATGGGCGCGGGAGCGCCCGCCGCCCGGGAGGCAAGCGTGAATCGCAAACCTCCGGTATCGGGATCGATGCCGATAAGGCGCTCGACCCAGCCCGATTCCGTGCGCTCGAACTGGTGAATGGGCAGGGCGTCGAAGAACTCGTTGGCAATCAGGATCAGGGGCCCCTCGGGCACCCGGTCGAGACGCGCGTGCCAGTTCACCTTGTGTCCGGCGAGCGCCTTTCGCTGGGCGGCAACCAGGCCCGGACTCGACTCGACGAGGTGAAGGTCCGCCGCCGCGAGAAAGTCCGGAGCCACCTCGGCGGCGCGCAGCGCGTCGCTCATCAACGTGCCGCGGCCGGGGCCGAGCTCGACGAGGCGCACGGGATCCGGCCTTCCCATCTGCCGCCAGCAGATCACGCCCCAGATGCCGGTCAACTCGCCGAACATCTGGCTGATCTCGGGCGCCGTGATGAAGTCGCCCCTGGCGCCGAAGGGGTCTTTGCGCATGTAATAGCCGAATTGCGGATGGCCAAGCGCGGCGGCCATGTAATCGGCCACGGTGATGGGGCCGCGGCGTTCGATTTGAGCGCGCAACAATCGGGCGAGATCGTTCACGGTTTGCGCACGGCCCTGGCGATGAAATAGAGGCCAAAGGCGAGCACCGGAAGAGACAGGAGCTGACCCATGGTGGCGCCGGCGAAGATGAAGCCGAGATGGATGTCGGGCTCGCGGAACAGCTCGCCGATACCGCGGAGGATGCCGTAACCGGCGAGGAAAACGCCGGTGAGAAGGCCGGGCTTCTCCCGCGCGCGAGCGAGCCTGAGCACCGCAAACAGGATGAGGAACAGGACCACGCCTTCGAGCGCCGCCTCGTAAAGCTGGCTCGGATGCCGCGGCAGGCCGGTGCGGTCATTGGGAAACACCATGGCCCATGGCACGTCGGTCACGCGGCCGAAAAGCTCGCCATTGATGAAATTGGCGAGACGCCCCAGGAACAGCCCGATCGGCGCGGCGCAGGCGATGAGGTCGGACACCATCAGAAGGCTCAGCCGGCGCACGCGGCAGAACAACACGAGGGCCGTCGCCACGCCGATGAGCCCGCCGTGAAACGACATGCCGCCCCGCCACACGTAGAAAATCTGCAGCGGGTCGTCGAGGAAAAGGACCGGGTTGTAGAACAGCACATAGCCGAGCCGCCCGCCGAGGATGACGCCGAGGATCGCCCACAGCAGGAAATCGTCCACCTCCCGTCGCGCCATGGCCTGCGGCTTCTCACGCGCGAGACGGGCGACATAGAGCCACCCGATCATGAGGCCCGCGACGTAAGCCAGGGCGTACCAGCGAATCGCGAAAGGCCCGATCTCTATCAGCACCGGGTCGATGGCGGGGAAGGGGATGGCGAAGATCATGGCTTACGGCTCGGGGTCGGGCGGCATGGCGGCGGGGCTGCTCGGGACGGGATACGGCATGCGGTTCACCTGTAGGGATCGTCGCTATCGAGGTAGTCCCGCACATAGCGGCCGACGCCGTCCTCCAGGGAGGTGAACGGCCTGGTGTACCCCGCGTGGCGCAGGCCGTCCATTTTCGCCTCGGTGAAGTACTGATAATTCTCGCGGATCTCTTCGGGGACGTCCACGTAAGTGATGTTCGGCTCCTTGCCCAGCGCCGCGAACACGGCCGCCGCAAGCTCGGCGAAGCTGCGCGCCTTTCCCGTTCCCAGGTTGAACAGACCGTTGACCTCGCTGTGGTCGGCAAGCCACAGCATGACCTCGGTGCAGTCATCGACCCAGACGAAATCGCGCATCTGGCCGCCGTCCGGGTAGTCCGGGTTGTGGGATTTGAAGAGTTTCGCGGCCGCCCCCGCCTTGGCCGCGGGATAGACCTGGGCGGCGACGCTTCTCTGGGCGCCCTTGTGGTACTCGTTGGGCCCGTAAACGTTGAAGAACTTCAGTCCGGCCCACTGGCGGGGCCTCGGGCCGCCGGACTCGAGTATGCGGGCGATGCGGCGGTCGAACAGGTGCTTGCTCCAGCCGTAGGCGTTCATGGGCCTGAGCCGCGCCAGCGCCGCGGTCGAGAACTCGTCGTCGAAGCCCTGACCGCCGTCGCCGTAGGTTGCCGCGGAGGACGCGTAGATCAGGCGCGCGCCGTGGGCCGCGCACCAGTGCCAGAGATCGAGGGACGTGGTGAAGTTGGACCGGATCAGGCGGTCGGCATCGGTCTCGGTGGTGGCCGAGACGGCGCCCAGGTGGAAGACGGCGTCGATCTCGTGGGCGTGGGCGTCGAGGAAGTCGAACAGCCCGTCCGGCTGGACGAAGGCGGCGATCTCGCGCTTGGCGATGTTGTGCCATTTCCCGCCCGCGCCCAGGGAATCGCAGATCACCAGTTCGCCCGCGTCATGGGACTCCAGCGCCGCGGCCAGGTTCGAACCGATAAATCCGGCGCCGCCGGTAATCAGCTTCATCCGCCATCCATCCTGTTGCCGGCCCCTTTATAGGGAGCGCACCCAGCCGTCGCAAGTTGCACGGCCGTCGCGCGAGGGTCGCGGGACCGCCCGGTGGTTGCGCGCCGCCAAGCCGCCGCCCATAATGGCCGGCACCACAAGGCGGAGCCCGGATCATGCAGATCAACAGCCGACTGCTCGATGATATCGCGCGGGTCGCGAACGGCGCGCTCGGCGTGGCGGCCGGCGTCAGGGGCGAGGTCGAGGCCCTGTTGCGCCAGAGGTTCGAACGCATTCTCACCGACATGGACCTGGTGAGCCGCGAGGAGTTCGAGGCCGTCAAGGCCATGGCGGCCAAGGCGCGCGCCGAACAGGAAGCGCTCGCCAAAAAGGTGGCGCGACTTGAAGCGGCGCTTAAGGCCGTGAAAGGTGGGAGGCGGACGAAGGCTGCCGCAAAATCATCCGGCAAGAGATCCGCCCCGGGCCAGGCCGCGCCGGGAAAAACCACGCCCCGGACCAGCGCGCGCAAGGGAACCGCGCCTTAAAGGCGCCGGATTTTCCCAAACCAGGACCACGGCTGTCGCCTTCCGGCGCACGCGGTTGCCGGGCGTGCGCCGGCGCCCTTGGGCCCATCCCCTCATTCGGCCGGCCCGAACGCCCGGCCCATCCCCTCATTCGGCCGGCGCGGCGGCCGGGGCACGAAAGTTATCCACAGAAATCTTCAGATTCGGCGAAATCTGATCTTGCGTCCGCTTTGGCATTTTGGCACCCTACCGTAGGTAGTAGGTAGAGGCAATGGAACCACAATATGTCGGTTCTTGCGGGCATTCTTCATTTCCGTGCCCGCGGTCGCCGATCTGCCCGCCAAGGGAGGCCAAGAAACTGTTGACTTTTGGGTCGCTCTGAAGAGGTCGCGTTCATGGCCATAGTTTCCGTAAGCAGCGAGCGCGCTTGCGCCAACCCCATTGATCTCGTGGAGCACATCGTCAGTTCCAACCAATGGGTATTCGAACGCGCCAGTGACGATGAGCTGGCGGTGGAGGTGGGCGGGCGCTGGTGCGATTATCACCTCCATTTCTCCTGGCGCGAGGATGCCCACGCGCTCCATTTGTCCTGCGCCTTCGACATGCGCGTGCCGAAGGCCAAGATCGCCGCCGTCCACAACCTGCTCGCCACGGTGAACGAGAAGATGTGGCTGGGGCACTTCGACCTTTGGTCCGAGGACGGTTTGCCTTTGTTCCGCCACGCGGTGCTGTTGAGAGGCACGCCCGGCGCCAGCGCCGAACAGCTCGAGGATCTCGTCGATGTCGCCCTCAGGGAGTGCGAGCGATTCTATCCCGCCTTCCAGTTCGTCATCTGGGGCGGCAAGGACCCGGCCGAAGCCGTCGCCGCCGCCGTGATCGATCCCGTCGGCGAGGCCTGAGCGCCATGGAGGAGGCGCTGCTGCTCGTCGGCTGCGGCAAGATGGGCGGCGCCCTGCTGGCGGGCTGGCTGGAGCGCGCCATCGAGCCCCGGTGCATCACCGTGATCGAGCCCAACGACGCATCCGCGGCCCTCGCGAAACGCCATGGAGTCCAGGTCCATCCCGGCCCCGAGCTCCTCGATCCCGCCTACCGTCCCACCGCCGTCGTTTTCGCCGTCCAGCCCCAGACCCTGGATGAGGTGGCGCCCTTGTATCGGGGCTATGCCGGACCGGGCGCCGTGTTCCTTTCCATCGCCGCCGGCAAGTCCATCGCCTCTTTCGAGCGCTATCTCGGCACGCAGGCCGCCATCGTGCGGGCCATGCCCAACATCGCCGCGGCGGTGCGCCGCGGCATCGCGGTGGCGGCCGCCAACAACAACGTCACGGACTCCCAGCGGAGCCAATGCCAGGCCCTGCTGGAGGCGGTCGGCGAGGCGGCCTGGGTCGCCGAGGAGGGGCTGCTGGACCCCGTGACGGCCGTTTCGGGCAGCGGCCCGGCCTATGTGTTCCTGCTCATCGAATGCCTGGCCGAGGCGGCCGTCGCGGCGGGTCTTCCGGCGGATCTCGCCATGCGGCTCGCGCGCGCCACGGTTATCGGCGCCGGCGAGCTTGCGCGGCAGTCTGGCGAGCGGGCGGAAATCCTGCGCCGCAACGTGACCAGCCCCGGCGGCACCACCGCGGCGGCGCTGGAGGTTCTGATGGGGCCGGAAGGGCTGAAACCGCTCATGGTCCGTGCGGTCGCCGCCGCCACCCGGCGCTCGATCGAACTCGCGAGCTGAGCCCGCGTCTTGCCGGGCGCGGCGGGGCACAATTTCTGTAGGGTTTGGCGCCTTTAACGGTTCGGCTGGGGCGCGAGGGTTTCGCCCATTGCCGGTGCCAACATGTCCCGCAGCTCGGCAAGTGCCCGGGCCTCGAGCTGGCGCACGCGCTCCTTGGAAATGCCCAGTTCCCCCGCCAGCGCCTCGAAGGTCGACGCCGCCTCGGCGAGGTAGCGCTTGCGGATGATCATTTGCTCGCGCGGCGGCAGCATGGACAGCGCCTTGTCCAACACCCCGTTGAGGAACCGCTGTTCGCTGATCACGGCAACGGTTTCCTCGGGCGTCGGCCGGCCGTCCTGAAGGCTCTCGATCCACTCGGGCGCGCCCGCGCCGTTCTGGTTGAGCGGCACGTTGAGGGAGGTATCCCGACCCGCGAGTCTGCTCGCCACGGCCAGCGCGTCACTCATTTTCATGCCCGACCGCTGGGTCAGGGCCTTCAGCATCTTGAGCGACTCCTCGCCCAAGCTGTCGGCGCCTTCCTGAATTTCGGCCTTGAGGCGGCGGAGCGTAAAGAACAGGGACTTTTGGGCCGCCGTCGTTCCGACCCGCACCAGCGACCACGACCGCATCACGTAATCCTGGATCGCCGCCCGGATCCACCACATCGCGTAGGTCGCGAGCCGGACGTTTCGCTCGGGGCTAAACCGGCGCACCGCCTGGATCAGCCCGACGGTGCCCGCCTGGATCAGGTCCGTCATGGGCAGGCCGTAACTGCGATAGCGCTTGGCGATCTTGATGACGAAGCGCAGGTGGCTGGTGATCAGCCGCCCGGCGGCCGCGAGGTCGCCTTCCTGGGAACGGCGCGCGAGCTCGACCTCCTCGTTGCGCGTCAGCATCGGCTGGTGCCGGGCTTCACGCAACATCCCGGACAAAAGGTTCCTCTGCGGAGGCGGTGATGCCCCGAATCTGCTCATACCTTTCTTCCGTTGCCGACAATTTCGCACAGCTTGCCATTAAGTCAATTCAATTCGCGGCCGGCCGGTTCACCGCCGGTCGAGCCGCGCCGGGCGGCGCCCTAGGGTCTGTACTCAATTAGGGGGTTCACATTTTTGAAGGGATGTGATTCAAGTTTCCAAACGGAAGGAGGCTTGGATGAAGGATCTTTACTGGCTAAGTGATGCGGAGTGGTCGCGGATCGAGCCGTTGTTGCCGCAGGGTCGGCGCGGTGCGCGGCGGGTCGATGATCGCCGGGTGATTAGCGGGATCGTGCACATGCTGCGCTCAGGGGGTCGCTGGCGGGACTGCCCGGCGGCCTACGGTCCGTACACGACGATCTACAACCGGTTCAATCGGTGGAGCCGGCAGGGTGTTTGGTTCGAGATTTTCGAGGCGCTGACCGGATCGACCGGGATCGTCGGCACGGTGGCCATCGACAGCTCCCTGGTCAAGGCCCATCGCTCGGCGGCGGGCGGAAAAGGGGGGCCTTCGGCGAGGCCATCGGCCGCTCGCGCGGCGGCCGCACCACCAAAATCCACGCCCTGACCGATGCGGTGGGACGGCCGATCGCCTTCCTGCTGACCCCCGGCAACATAGCCGACATCACCGCCGCGCCGCAGCTCCTGGCCAGCGTACGCCCGCCACGGCGGCTCGTCGCCGACAGAGCCTACGATGCCGTGAGCCTGCGCCGTTGGCTCGAAAGCCATGGTGGCGAGGCCGTCATCCCGCCAAACCCGACCCGAAAGCATCCCCACACTTACGATGCTGAGGCCTACAAAAACCGCAACCTCATCGAACGTATGTTCTGTCGACTCAAGGACTTCCGCCGCATCGCGACACGCTACGACAAGCGGATCGACATATTCCTGTCAGCTATCCTCTTGGCAGCAGCAATCACATGGTGGATTAATTGAGTCCGGACCCTAGTCCGACCGCAAGGCTACTTCTGCTAATAGCCAGAAGGTGACATTGCAGGAATTTTCCGGCACCGTTATCGGCTCCCGATTTGGCAAATCGCA
>CBESNX010000066.1:0-7959 GCA_965531025.1 uncultured bacterium | reverse complement strand
GCCGAGCGCGAGGTTGACGAGACCAAGCCCCGATAGGGCCCCGAAGTGGCGCGGCTCGAGCGCCAGCGTCTTTCCGATGTCATGGATGGAGGCGGCGTGGTTGCCCATCAGGTAGTGCACCGTGGCGCGCTTGTTCCAGCCCTCGGCGAAGCCCGGCGCGATCTTGACGATCCGGTCGAACGCGGCGAGAGCCTCCGCGTGATCGCCGCCGTGCATGGCCAACACCCCCCGGGCCATCTGCCGGTCGGCGGCCTCATTGCCGGAGACCGCCCAGATGCGCCAGACGGCTTCTTCGATGACGCGGGCTTCGGCCTGGCTGCGCGCGGATTTCAACTGCAAGAACAGCCCGTCGAGCCGCGGGTCGTTCTGATCGGCCCCGGCGGGGGCGAGCGCAAAGGTGAATATCGCCGCCGCCGAAAGCCACCTCATGAGCCGTTTCATGATGCTTTCCCACGCACGCCGCCGATGCCCGGCGGCTCGGGTCCGCCGGTCGCCCAGTCGAGGAGCTCCACCGTGTGGACCACGGGGATGGCGGTGCCGGCGCCGATCTGCACCTTACACCCGATGTTGCCCGTGGCGATGATCTCGGGGCCGACGGATTCGATGTTCCTGACTTTCCGCGCCCTGAGCTCGTCGGCGATTTCGGGCTGCAACAGGTTGTAGGTCCCGGCGGAGCCGCAACAGATATGCCCCTCGGGCACCGCGCGCACCGTAAACCCCGCCACTTCGAGGAGCGCCATCGGCTGGCTCTCGATCTTTTGGCCGTGCTGGAGCGAACAGGCGGATTGGTAGGCCACGACGAGGCCGCGCGGGCGCGCCGGCCGTTCGAGCCCCAGCCCGGCCATGAACTCGGCGACGTCTTTCGTCATGGCGGAAACGCGCGCCGCCTTTTCGGCCCATTGCTGGTCCTCGCGCAGGATGAAGCCGTAATCCTTCACCATGGTGCCGCATCCAGACGCATTCGCGATGACGGCATCGAGGCCGTCGCCGTCCGTTTCGCCCGACCAGGCGGCGATGTTGGCCTTGGCCGCGCGCATCGCCTCCGCTTCGCGGCCCAGGTGATGCACGAGCGCGCCGCAACATCCCGCCCCCTTCGCCACCACCACCTCGCAGCCGTGGCGGGTCAAGAGCCGGACCGTCGCCTCGTTGATTTCAGGCGCGAGCACGCGCTGCACGCAGCCCGAAAGCAGCGCCACGCGCTTTCTCCGCGCGCCTTCGGCGGCAAAGACTTGGGGCCGGTCGACCGGCGAGGCCTTGGGCGTCGTGGCCGGGAGCATATCGAAAAGCACCCTGAGCCGGCCGCCGAGGAGCCTCCGCAAAGGGCGCAGCGCGCGGGCGGACCGAAGGGCGAGGCGAAACCGACGCGGCGCGGGCAACACCAGGGCCAGCAAGCCGCGCAACAGACGGTCGGGCAGCGGGCGGCGGTAGGTCTCCTCGATGTGCCGGCGCGCGTGATCGACCAGGTGCTGGTAATGGACCCCCGACGGACAGGCGGTCATGCAGGCAAGGCAGGAAAGACAGCGGTCGATATGCTTCACCACCTTGGCGGTGGCCGGCCGGCCTTTTTCCAGCATGTCCTTGACGAGGTAGATGCGCCCGCGCGGGCTGTCGAGCTCATCCCCCAGAAGCACATAGGTCGGACAGGTCGAAATGCAGAAACCGCAATGCACGCAGGTCCTCAGGATCTTTTCCGATTCCCTGGTGTCGGCATCGGCGAGCTGGGCAAGAGTGAAATTGGTCTGCATCGCGTGCTTCCCCGGCCCGTTTGCTAGACGCCCGCGTACATGTTGCTAGACGCCCGCGTACATGCGCCCGGCATTGAGGATCCCCTTGGGATCGAAGTTTTCCTTCACGCGCGCGGTGAGCCGGGCGAGCGGTCCGGGCTGGGGCTCGAACACCGGCACGGTGCGGCGCGTCTCGGCATCGGCGCGGATCAGCGTGGCGTGGCCGCCCGCCTCCGCGATCGCGGCGCGCACGATCCCGTGGGCATCCTCCGCGGCGGCGGGAAGCGAAAGCCAGACGAGCCCCCCGCCCCAGTCGTAGAAGGCCAGCGCATCGAGGCTCGCGGAAATCCGATCGACGACGCCCGGGGCCGCGGACGGCGGCACCGAGATGCGCCAGACCTGGCGATCCTGATCCTCCATGAACGGCGCGACGTCGCCGATCTCACGCCACAGCGCGTTCGACTCTTGCGTCTGTAACTCCTCCTTAGCGCCGAAGGCGGACAATTCCTCGCTGAGCGCGGCGGCGCGGGCGGCGACCGAGGGCGCCGGCCCTTCGAGCCGGAGCGCGGTGGCGGCGGCGTCCGCATCGCCAACCGATGATACCGCGGAGGTTGCCGCGAGCGGCCTCGTGAGATGCGCCGCCCCGGAAACCTCCCAAGGCCCCTGCAGGGCCCGGGTCATGGCTTCGACGGCGGCCGCGTCCTCGAGCCCATGGACCAGCACCGTTCGGGTCTCCTCGGGCGCCGGAAGCAACTTGAAGGTCACCTCGGTCATGACCGCGAGTGTCCCGAAGGAGCCCGCCAGCAGCTTGCACATGTCATAGCCGGTGACGTTTTTCATGACCCGGCCGCCGGACTTGAACGCTTCGCCGCGGCCGCTCACGGCTTGGGCGCCGAGGAAGTGATCGCGCGCCGCCCCCGCCGCGATGCGCCTGGGACCCGAGAGGTTGCAGGCAAGGACGCCGCCGATGGTCGCCGCGCCCGCCGCCCCGCCCAGGAGCGGCCCGTAATCGGCGGGCTCGAAGGCGAGAAACTGGCCGTACTGCGCGAGGCGCGCCTCGATCTCCGAAAGCCTGGTGCCGGCGCCGGCGGTCATGACCAGCTCCTCCGGCTCGTAGAGGCTGACGCCGGAAAGGCGCGAGAGGTCGAGCTTCCGCGCCGCCTCGCTCGGCCGGCCGTAAGCCCTCTTGCTGCCGGCGCCGAGAACTTCCAGCGGCGCTTCCTCGGCCAGGGCCCCGGCCACCGCCTCGCGGACCGCTTCGGGATTTTCCGGTGTGAGCGCGCCTTCCATTCGGAACCGGGCCATTCGGAACCGGAGCGTTCAGAACCGGGGCAGGTCGGGATGGGGAAGCCGGCCGCGATGGACGTGCAGGCGGCCGAGTTCGGCGCAACGGTGCAGGGTCGGGAACACCTTGCCCGGATTGAGAAGCGAGTCCGGATCGAAGGCGCATTTGAGGCGCTGCTGATGGTTGAGGTCGTCCTCGGTGAACATGACGCCCATGAGGTCGCGCTTCTCGACCCCGACGCCGTGCTCGCCGGTCAGCACGCCGCCCACCTCGACGCACAATTTGAGGATCTCGGCGCCGAACTCCTCCGCCTTCTCGAGATCGCCGGGCTTGTTGGCGTCATAGAGGATGAGGGGATGGAGATTCCCGTCCCCGGCATGAAACACGTTGGCGACGCCAAGCCCGTAGCGCTCGGACATCGCCGCAATGCGCGTCAAGACCTCGGCCAGCCGGTGGCGCGGGATGGTGCCGTCCATGCAGTAGTAATCGGGGGAAATCCGGCCGACGGCGGGAAACGCGGCCTTGCGCCCGGCCCAGAAGGAAAGCCGTTCCTCCTCGCTCCGGCTTGCGCGCACCGAGCGCGCGCCCTCATCCCGGGCGATCGCCTCGACCCGGCCGACCAGGTGGTCGACCTCGGATGCGGTGCCGTCGAGCTCGACGATCAGCAGCGCCTCCACGTCGAGCGGGTAGCCCACCTTCACGAAGTCCTCGGTGGCATGAATGGCGGGCCTGTCCATCATCTCCATGCCGCCCGGGATGATGCCGGCGGCGATGATGGCGGCGACGCAGGCCCCGGCCGATTCGTTCGTCGGAAAGCCGAGCAAGAGCGCCCGCGCGCATTCCGGCTTTCTCAGGATGCGCACCGTGACCTCGGTGATCACGCCCAAGAGCCCCTCCGAGCCGGTGATCACGCCGAGCAGGTCGTAGCCCCCCGCGTCGAGGTGCTTGCCCCCCAGCCGAATCACCTCCCCGTTCGTCAGCACCATCTCGAGGCCGAGCACGTTGTTGGTGGTCAGGCCGTATTTGAGGCAGTGGACGCCGCCCGAATTCTCGGCGACGTTGCCGCCGATGGTGCAGGCGATCTGGCTCGAGGGGTCCGGCGCGTAGTAGAAGCCCCGGTCCCTGACCGCATCGGTGATGGCGAGGTTGGTCACCCCCGACTGGGCGACGACGCAGCGGTTCTCGAAGTCGATCTCGAGAATGCGGTTGAACTTGCCGAGGCCGAGCGTGATGGCGTCGGCGAGCGGGAGCGCCCCGCCCGAAAGCGAGGTGCCCGCGCCCCGCGGCACCACCTTGACGCCGTTCTCATGGCAATACTTCAGGATTCTCGAGACCTGCTCGGTGGTGCCGGGAAGGACGACGATCAGGGGCAGCTGGCGATAGGCGGTGAGCCCGTCGCATTCGTAGGCCCTAAGCTCGTCCTCATCCGCGATCACCCCCTCGCCGGGCACGATGGTGCGCAAGGCGCTCACGATTTCGGCGCGCCGGGCGATGACGGCCTTGTCGGGCTCGGGCATTTGCATCGCGTCTTTTTCCCTCCGCTTGACGCCCCGTTTCGCATATGGACCGCTTTTGTATGTAGACCTTCGGGGACGAATTGACTATAGCGGACGCGTCTCATCCGTTGCAATCGGGTGGGGCTGGAAGGAAAAGTCCCCGCTTAAAGCTCCTCCAAGGCGCACACCAAACGGTGATTGGCACCGGCGCCGGACAGGCTGTAGTCTTGCGCCATGCGCCGTCACCGAAACGCCAAGATCGTCGTCACCCTGGGCCCGGCGAGTTCGGACCCGCGAATGATCGAAGCCCTGTTCAAGAAAGGGGCCGACGTCTTTCGCCTGAATTTCAGCCACGGCACCCACGCGGATCACCAACGAAGCCTCGACATCATCCGGCGCCTGGAAAAGAAATACGGCCGGCCCATCGGCGTGCTGATGGACCTCCAGGGACCGCGGGTGCGCCTCGGCGTCTTTAGGGACGGACTCGTCACCCTCAAGACGGGCGCCTCTTTCAGGCTCGATCTGTCGCCCGAGCCCGGCGATGAGAAGCGGGCGCCGTTGCCCCACCCGGAGGTGTTCGCCGCCATCGCGCCGAAACAGGAGCTGCTGTTCGATGACGGCAGGGTGCGCCTCAAAGTCGGAAAGTGCGGCAAGGACTTCGCCGAAACCCGGGTGACCACCGGCGGCGCGCTACTGGACCACAAGGGCCTCAACGTCCCCAATGTCGTTTTGCCGATCGCCGCGCTCACCGAAAAGGACCGCAGAGACCTCGCCTTCGGGCTCGAGATGGGGGTCGACTGGGTGGGCCTTTCCTTCGTCCAGCGGCCCAAGGACGTGGTCGAGATACGCGAGCACGTCGCGGGGCGCGCCGCCCTCATGACCAAGCTGGAGAAACCGGCGGCGATCGCCCATCTCGACGACATCATCGAGCTTTCGGACGCGGTCATGGTGGCGCGCGGCGATTTGGGCGTCGAAATGGCGCCCGAGGAGGTGCCGAGCCTGCAGAAACAGGTCATCCGGGCCTGTCGCCTGGCGGGCAAGCCGGTGGTCGTGGCGACCCAAATGCTCGATTCCATGGTCCATGCCCCGGCGCCCACACGGGCCGAGGCGTCGGACGTGGCCACCGCCGTCTACGACGGGGCGGACGCCCTCATGCTGGGGACGGAGACCGCGACCGGCGAATACCCCCTCGAATCGGTCGCCATGATGGAGCGCATCATCAAGCGGGTGGAGCGCGATCCCCTTTACCGCAAGATCATGGACGCCGACCATCCCGAGCCGCAAGCGACGACGCCCGACGCCATTACCGCCGCCGCGCGCGAGGCCGCCCACACCGTCTCGGCGGCCGCGATCGTGACCTTCACGACCTCGGGCTCGACGACCCTTCGCGCCGCGCGCGAGCGCCCCGCCGTGCCGATCCTCGGCCTGACCGCCACCAGGGCGACGGCGCGGCGTCTGGTCCTGGCCTGGGGCGTCCATTCCGTCCATACGGCGGACGTCAAGAGTTTCTCCGACATGCTGGTGAAGGCGGCCCGCATCGCCTTCCGGGAGGAATTCGCCAAGCAAGGCCAGCAACTGGTGGTCACCGCCGGCGTGCCCTTCGGCACGCCCGGAACCACCAACGTTCTCCGCATCGCCCGGGTGGAAAGCTGACACGCCCGCACGGCGATGAGGTCAACGCCTTACTCGATATAAAAATGAGGCGCGAAATAAAAATGAGGCGCGAAGCGCCCTGCTCGACCTCCTCGCTGAAAAATCACTGTGTCTCCAGGACTCGGTGGTCTCCGGTCCTCAACGCGGCTCAAAACGTCCCGGCTTGCATGTCACGACCGCGACCCGTCAGCGCACGAACCCGGAAGCCATCCGGCGGCGATATGGGAATTCGACGGCGAGGCGCGTCCAGCCGAGGGGCCCCTTCGGGCGCCTTCACCCCTGGCGCGCCTTGAAGCGGGGATTGCGCTTGTTGATCACGTAAACACGGCCGCGGCGGCGCACGATCCGGCAGGACTTGTCCCGGCGTTTGGCCGACTTCAAGGAATGCACGACTTTCATGACCCAACCCTTACCTGCGCGTCAGGAATGCCCGCCTGGACGCGGCCGGGAAAATAGGGGGTGAGCCCCGGTCTGTCAACGGCGCGTCGCCCGCAAGGGCCGCCGCTCGCCGGTCCGAGTCCCGGCGGGCGCCCCCACGCTGAGCGCTCCGGCCGGTCCTG
This sequence comes from uncultured bacterium, assembly GCA_965531025.1. Classification (GTDB taxonomy): domain Bacteria; phylum Pseudomonadota; class Alphaproteobacteria; order SMXQ01; family SMXQ01; genus CBESNX01. The sequence continues at coordinate 1,241 of CBESNX010000066.1, read as the reverse complement.
CGCCGCGATCGGCCCCGCCGACCGTCTCATCCCTACCCTCCCCGCCTGATCCAACCTCGCCAACGCACGTCGTCACACCCGAAGGCCGAGAGCGCCCCCCGCCCTTGATCGCCGCTCGGTCAGGCGGGCGGGCCGAATGGTCTGGCGCGTGAGCCCATCCTGAAGGGATCTCGAGCGCCGGCTCCGCCGAGAGCCAGGGATCACGCCGGCTTTTCTGGATTTTGTTAATAACTATCGTTAATAAAGAGTTAATAAACGGTTAAGAAAAATGGTTAATAAAACTCCAATAATGGCGCAATTTCCATGTATAGATGAATTTTGTATTGCAAACGAATCGTAAATAACATATGAATAACTGATTCTCGTTAAGGTTTGTAACCGTTAACCATAAACGAACTGGAAAGGTAGGCCCGTTGCAACCGCCATTACGTCGTCGCCGTAGGTGGACCGGATGATGGATCGAGAACATCGCGATTCTCCGAACGCCCCTGCGCCCGCCGCGGGCGACGGAGCGGAAGCGAATGTCCAACCGGAGCCATGCGGTGGCGTGACCAGTCCGTCGACGAGGGCAAACAGGTTACGGCTTCAAGCCAACCCGAAGGCCGCCGCGCGTGCCCATCCAAGGTTTAGCTCGAAGCTTGTGGACCTTGCGGAGATCGTGCGGAGCGATCACGGCGGAGCAGGCGAACAATGAGAATCTTCAGGGATCTCTCGATTAAGTACAGGCTTACGGCGGTTACCATGCTGACGAGCTGCGTCGTGGTGCTCCTCGTTTCCACGGTCTTCTTTGCAAGCGAGGTGATCACCTCTCGAGGCGCGGTCGTTCAGGAACTTTCAACCATAGCGCACGTCATAGGAAACAACAGTACGGCCGCGCTTCTCTTGAACGACAAAAAATTCGCCGACGAGATGCTGTCAGCGCTCCGCGCCAAGCCAAACATAATTTCGGCGTACATCTACACGAAGGACGACGTAACCTTCGCCGAGTATAATTCCGACAGGGAAGAGAATATATTCTCGCTTCCGCAAAATCATAAAGAATTTCTCGACCGTGCGCGGAACGACCGCGTTGCGTTCAAAGAGGACCTTGGACGAGATTTTCGCTTTCTGGATGAATATGTTGACCTGTACACTCCGATTGTTGTTGACGGCGAGGCGATGGGCACACTCTTCCTGCGTTCCAATTTAAATTATATGTATTCTCGAATTAATCGGTACTTCCTCATTGCGGGTATCGTCAC
>CBESNX010000065.1:0-8108 GCA_965531025.1 uncultured bacterium | reverse complement strand
CATAAAAAGGCACCGCAAAATCATCCCGGTCAAATGGTTCCATCTGGCCGGATAGCGCTCTAGGCAAAGGCCCCGTGAATTTCACGGATAAGCGTCTGTTTAGCCTCGTGACGGCGGGCATCGTTATCGTTTGCGATCAGCTGAGCAAGTGGTGGGTGGTGGCGAAGCTCATGCAGCCGCCCCGCGCCATCGAGGTCACGCCCTTTTTCGATCTTGTAATGGTGTGGAACAAAGGCGTGACCTTCGGCATGTTCAGCGCCGCATCTTCCTGGACGCGGTGGGGGTTCACCGGCCTCGCGCTTGCCATCGTCGTCGCCCTTTGGCTGTGGCTTCGCAAGGTCGAAGGGCGGTGGCCCGCCGCGTCGATCGGGCTTGTCATCGGCGGGGCCCTGGGCAACGTGATCGACCGGGTCTATTACGGGGCGGTCGCCGACTTTCTCGACTTCCACGTGTATGGTTATCACTGGCCGGCGTTCAATGTCGCCGATTCGGCGATCACGGTGGGCGTGGCGCTTTTGTTCATTGATGCCTTGCTTGGGCGCAAAGAACCGCTAAAATAGTAGGTTAAGACGAATTCTTAAGGAGGCACGGGAGAAGATGAGCGCCGCGGCAACGGTAGGGGCCGTCTCCAGGCTGCTCGCAGCCGGATGCGTCCTCGTTCTTGCCCTGGCGGCGAGCGGGTGCTCGGACCTGAGAAAAGCGGTCGGAATCGAGAAGACCGCGCCCGACGAGTTTCGGGTGGTCACCCGCGCGCCCCTGAGCATGCCCCCTGATTACGGCTTGAAGGCCCCCAAGCCCGGGGCGTCCCGGCCACAGGAAGCCAACATCCCGGACCGGGCCAGGCAAATCGTGCTGGCATCCGGGAAGCCGAACAAGGCCCCGGTCAATGACCGGAAATTCAAGGGACGCCAGCCCTGGGAAGTGGCCCTTCTGGCCAAGGCGGGGGCCGCTGAGGCGGACCCCAATATCCGACAACTGGTGAACCGCGAGACCGCGGTTCTGGCGGAGGCGGAATTCGATTTGGTCGAGAGCCTGATGTTCTGGCGTGAACCCGAGCCGGGCGGCAAGGTCATCGACGCCGAGAAGGAGGCGCGCCGGCTGCGCGAAAACGCGGCCCTGGGCCGCCCGGCCACCACAGGGGAGACGCCGGTGATCAAGCGCAAGGAGCGCGGCCTTTTCAAAGAGGGAATTTTCAACTCCCTTTTCTAACTGACTCTTGAAGCCCTGTTGCGCGCTCTTGAAGCCCTGTTGCGCGCGCCTCGCGCCATGAGTCCTGTTACGCGCGCCTCGCGCCATGTCACGCAAGTTTGAACGGAACGCATCTTCCGGCACTTGCGAATTTTTCCCCATGCGCCATATTGCGGGCTGGCGGTCCGGCGCGCCGGTCCGCGATTCGTCGTCGTTCAGCCCGGAAGTCGCATGTCAGGTCCGGTGATCTTGAGACGTTTCCACGCCGTCCTCGGTGCCACGCTCATTGCGATCTGGGTGGCGCTCGTCGGCCTCGGCGTCTCGGCCCCGGCGCGCGCCGGCGTTTTCAACCCCGAGACCTTCACCCTCGAGAACGGCCTTCGGGTGGTGGTCATTGCCAACCATCGCCTGCCGGTGGTGACCCAGATGATATGGTACAGGGTCGGGTCGGCCGACGATCCGCCGGGCAAGTCGGGCCTCGCCCATTTCCTCGAACACCTGATGTTCAAAGGGACGAAGACCATGGCGCCGCGCGAGTTTTCCAGGCTCCTCGCGCGCAACGGCGGGCGCGAGAACGCTTTCACGACCAATGACAGCACCGCGTACTACCAGACCGTGGCCGCGGACCGGCTCGAGCTGATCATGAAGCTCGAGGCCGACCGCATGACCAACCTCGTGTTGACCGACAAGGACGTGCTGCCCGAGCGCGACGTCATCCTCGAGGAGCGCCGCTCGCGGATCGAAAATAACCCGGCGGCGCTCTTGAACGAGCAGATGGGCGCCGCGCTTTTCCTCAACCACCCCTACCGCGTTCCAATCATCGGCTGGAAGCACGAGATCGAGCGCCTGAGCACGGAGGACGCGCTCGCGTTCTATCGCCGCTTCTACGCGCCGAACAACGCCATCCTGATCGTCGCGGGCGACATCACCGCCGAGAAGCTGCGCCCGCTGGCCGAGAAATATTACGGTTCAATTCCGCCGGCCAAGGCGCCGGAAAGGGCGCGGCTCAAAGAGCCCCCCCAGCGGGCCGCCCGCCGGGTGGTGTTGAAAAGCGGACGGGTGCGCGAGCCCCACTGGGGCCGGGACTACCTGGCGCCGAGCTACGCGGCCGGCGAGACCCGGCACGCCTATGCGCTGCAGGTGCTGGACGAGATTTTGAGCGGCGGGTCGACCAGCCGGCTCTATCGGACGCTGGTGGTGGAGAGGAAAATCGCGGTTTCGGCCGGGGCCTATTACGACGTCGACGCCCTCGATCTTGCGATCTTTGCGGTGTTCGGGCAGCCCCGCCCCGGAATCGGCGTGGATCGCTTCGAGGCGGCGATGGAGGCGGAACTCGAAAAACTTCTCGCCGACGGCGTCGGCGCGGACGAGGTCCGACGCGCCAAGAGGCGGCTGTTGGCGGGGGCAATCTACGCCCGCGATTCCCTGCGCCGGGGGGCGGTGGTGATCGGCACGGCGCTGACCACCGGGCGGACCATCGCCGAGGTCGAGGATTGGCCGGAGCGCGTCAGGGCGGTCACGCTCGCCGAGGTCAACGAAGCGGCGCGCGCGGTCTTCGACCTATCGCAGTCGGTGACCGGGATTCTGCTGCCCGCGCCGAAATCGCAAGCGCGCGCGCCATGAAAGCCGCCATGCAAACCCGGCGTACTTGCCGTTATCACCCGTCGCTTGTCGCCGCCCTTGCCTTCCTTGTTGCGCTTGGCGCGGGATTCGCGGCGCCGAGCGCGCCGGCCCAGGAGATCGCGATCCAGCGCGTCGTCGGCGCATCGGGGATCGAGGCGTGGCTTGTCGAGGATCACACCGTTCCGGTGCTCTCGCTGCGCCTCGCCTTCCGCGGCGGGGCGGCGCTCGACCCCAAGGGCAAGGAGGGGCTCGCCGACATGGCGTCCGCCCTGCTCGACGAGGGCGCGGGGGAGCTCGACTCTCAAGCCTTCCGCGGGCGTCTCGAAGATCTCTCGATCAGCCTGCGTTTCAACGCCGGTGTGGACAACTTCGGCGCCGACTTGCGGACGCTGTCCGAAAACCGTGCCGTCGCCTTCGATCTGCTGCGTCTCGCGCTTATCAAGCCCCGTTTCGACCCGGAACCGGTGGAGCGCATCCGCAGCCAGCTGCTGGCGCACCTTTCCGAGCTGGCCGAGAGCCCTCGGAACATCGCGAGCCGCACCTGGTTCAGGGCGGTGTTCCCCGACCACCCCTACGGCCGCGCGAGCGAGGGTACGCCGCAAAGCATCGCGCGAATCACGGCCGACGACCTCAGGGGCTTCGTCAAGCGCCGCTTCGGGCGCGACAATCTGGTGATCGGCGTCGTCGGGGACATCACGGCCGCGGATCTGGCCCCGCTTCTCGACGCCACGTTCGCGGCGCTGCCCGCGCGCGCCGAACCCTTCGAGATTCCGGAGGTCAAGCCCGCCGCCGGGGGCGATGTGTTCGTGATCGCGAAGAAAATTCCCCAGAGCGTGGCGGTGTTCGGCGGGGACGGGATCAAGCGGGACGATCCCGACTATTACGCGGCCTATGTGATGAACCACATCCTCGGCGGCGGCGGGTTCACGTCGCGGCTCGCCGAGGAAGTGCGCGAGAAGCGCGGCCTTGCCTATTCCGTTTACAACTACCTCGCCACCTTCGATCACGCCGGTCTGATCATGGGCGGGGTGGCGACGGCCAACGACCGCGTCGCGAAATCCCTCGAACTCGTCCGCGCCGAATGGGCGCGGCTGCGAGATGCCGGCGTCTCGGCCCAGGAACTGGCCGACGCCAAGACCTATCTCACCGGCTCCTTCTACACCCGGCTGAACAGCACGCGGCGCATGGCGCGGATGCTCCTTTCGATCCAGCTCGACCGGCTGGGGATCGACTATCTCGAGCGGCGCAACGGCCTGATCGGGGCGGTCGGCCTGGAAGACGTCCGGCGCGTGGCCAAACGTCTTCTGGACGTCGAAAAGCTCACCTTCGTCGTGGTCGGCGCGCCCGAAGGGGTCAATCCCACCCGCGAGGCCCCCCGCGGGGGCGGCTGAGGCGGTCGGCGTGTCGATGTGGCTGCCGCCCGCTTCGCAATGAACGGGGAGATGCCGTACCGTCAGGAAACCGCAGACTGTTTTGCCGGCAAGATCGGCGAGGGCGGCCTCACGGCCGGTGAGTTCGACCCGGCCCTGGCCGCGACGGCCCCCGTGCTCGAGGATTTACGCGCGAAATTCGCCGAGGCCAGCCTGCCGCTCTTGCGCCTGCCGGCGATGCGCGAAGATCTCCCGGCGCTCGAGGCGTTGGCGCTCAGCTACCGCGAAAGCTTCGATGACGTGATCGTGCTCGGCACGGGCGGCTCGAGCCTCGGCGGGCGGACGCTCGCGGCCCTGGCGCAAGGCGGCGCGGGCCCGGCGACCAGCGGCGCGGGCCCGGCGACCAGCGGCGCGGGCCCGGCGACCAGCGGCGCCCGGACGCCGCGGCTTCATTTCATGGACAACGTGGACCCCGCGAGCTTCGCGGCGCTGTTCGCGGGCCTGGAGTTCGCACGCACGGGCTTCGTCGTCATTTCCAAATCCGGCGCCACCGCCGAGACCGTGACCCAGTTCATGGTCTGCATCGCCGAATTCTGCAAGCAGGAGGGCGTGGCGAGGGTCGCAGAGCACTTCACGGTCATCACCGCGCCCTCCGCCGGCGCGCAGCGGGACAATCCGCTGCGCCGCGCCGCCGGGCGCTGGTCGCTGCCGGTCCTCGACCATGACCCCGGGGTGGGCGGACGGTATTCGGCGCTCTCCCTCGTCGGGCTGTTGCCGGCGATGATCGCGGGCCTCGACGGCGGGAAGGTGCGCGAGGGCGCGAAGCAAGCGCTCGACGGCGCGCTCGACGCGACGGCGCCCGATGAGTGCGACGCCGCCGTCGGCGCGGCGATCAACGTCGCGCTTTTGCGCCATCACGCGGTTTCGGCGACGGTGCTGATGCCCTATGTCGATCGGCTCGCGCCTTTCGCTTCGTGGTTCCGGCAGCTTTGGGCCGAGAGCCTGGGCAAGGACGGCGCCGGCACGACGCCGATCGCCGCCTTAGGCACCGTCGATCAGCACAGCCAGCTGCAGCTTTACCTGGAGGGGCCGAACGACAAGCTCTTCAACCTGATCCTTGGGCCCGCCGCCGGCGCCGGGCCCAGGGTGGCGCCCGACTTCGCCCGGGAGCCCGAGTTCGCCTATCTTGCCGGGCGGACCATGGGGGACCTTCTGGAGGCCGAGCAACAGGCGACCGCCGAGACGCTCGCACGCAACGGGCGCCCGGTGCGCGTCTTCCGCCTGCCGGGCGTCGACGAGCGCGTGCTCGGCGCCCTGATGATGCATTTCATGCTCGAGACCATCATCACCGCGGGTCTTTTGGGGGTGAACCCGTTCGATCAGCCGGCGGTCGAGGAGGGCAAGGTGCTGGCGCGCCGGTACCTCGCGAAGATGGGTGGCGGATGATTTCGAAGAACGCAATGGACGCGCAAGTTTCCCTTGTGGTCGTTCGCGTTCCGTTCTATCCTTGGGAGTTGGCGTGAAAAGCGCAGGGCAAGACCGGGAACGGCCATGACCATCCGCGTGCTCCCCGAGGGCGTGGTCAACCGCATCGCCGCCGGCGAGGTGGTGGAACGCCCGGCTTCCGCCGTCAAGGAGCTGGTGGAAAACGCGATCGACGCCAAGGCGAGCCGCATCGAGGTGGCGCTGCGTGACGGCGGCAAGAGCTTCATCTCGGTGACCGACGACGGCGTCGGCATGACGGCCGGCGAGCTTGCGCTCGCGCTCGAGCGTCACGCGACCTCGAAGCTACCCGAAGACGATCTCTCCAACATCACCACATTGGGGTTCCGGGGCGAGGCGCTGCCTTCGATCGGGGCCGTGAGCCGCTTGACCGCCACCTCCCGCGCCGAAGGGGCCGAGGCCGCCTGGACCATTTCCCTCGAGGGAGGAAGGAAGTCGGAGGCCGCCCCCGCGGCGCATCCCCAAGGGACCCGGGTGGAGGTGCGCGACCTCTTCTTTGCCACGCCGGCGCGGCTCAAGTTCCTGAAATCGGCGCGCGCCGAGCTTTTTCACGTCACCGATACGGTCAACCGCCTGGCCATGGCCCATCCGGGGATCGCGTTTGCGCTGGTCGACGGCTCGCAACCGAAGATCAAGCTCAACGCCGCCCAGGGGGAGCTGTTCGCGGCGCGTCTTCAGCGCCTTGCGGCGGTCATGGGCCGGGACTTCGCCGAGAATGCCCTTGCCATCGACGCCGAGCGCGAGGGCTTGCGGCTTGCCGGCTATGCCGGCCTGCCGACCCTCAATCGCGGCAACGCGACGGCCCAGTACCTGTTCGTCAACGGCCGGCCGGTGCGCGACCGCCTGCTCGCGGGCGCGGTGCGCGGCGCCTATCAGGATTTTCTCGCGCGCGACCGCCATCCCATGGTGGCCCTGTTCCTCGAGGTGCCGGGCGCGGCGGTCGATGTCAACGTGCACCCGGTGAAGACCGAGGTGCGGTTCCGCGATCCCGGGCTGGTGCGCGGCCTGATCGTCGGCGCGCTCAAGCACGCGCTTGCCGCGGCGGGCCATCGCGCCGCCACCAGCGCCGACGCGCTCGGCGCCTTCGCGCCCAAGGCGGGCGTCGGGCCGCGGGCAGGCGCCGGCGGCCCGGGCGGCCGCCCGGGATGGGGCGCGTCCGTCCCGCGCGGCCTGGGCGAGGCGGTCGCGGCCTATCACGCGCCCCTTGAAGGGGGTACGCTTGCGGGCCTCGGGGCGCCGGCGGCGCCCCTCGCGGAGGGCGCCGATGACCGGGGCGAAGAGGAGGCGGTCGCGTATCCGCTGGGCGCGGCGCGGGGGCAGTTGCACGAAACCTACATCGTCGCCCAGACCCGGGACGGCATCGTCATCGTCGACCAGCACGCGGCCCACGAGCGGCTGGTTTACGAGCGCATGAAGCAGGCCCTGGCGCAAAAAGCCATCGCGCGCCAGGGGCTCCTGATCCCGGAGGTGGTGGAGCTCGACGAGGCCGCCGCGGCGCGGCTCGTCGAACGCGCGGACGAACTCGCCGAGCTCGGCCTTGCGCTCGAGCCCTTCGGCCCGGGCGCCGTGGTGGTGCGCGAGACCCCGGCGTTACTCGGCGAGGTCGACGTGCAGGGGCTGGTGCGCGACCTCGCGGACGATCTCGCCGAGCTCGGCGAGGGGTTGAGTTTGCGCGAGAAGCTCGAGGATTTCTGCGGCACGCTCGCCTGTCATACCAGCGTGCGCGCGGGCCGCCGGCTGGGACATGAGGAAATGAACGCGCTTTTGCGCGAGATGGAGGCGACGCCGCACTCGGGCCAGTGCAACCACGGCCGGCCCACCTACGTCGAGCTCAAGCTCGCCGACATCGAGAAGCTCTTCGGAAGGCGGTAGGGTGTATTCTCCAGCCATCAGGGAGGAACCACCATGACAGCGCTGTCATCGGGAGGGGAACACAAACCCTACGTGTGGCAGATGATTCGCCAGGCAATAGAAGTACTCGGCCCGGAGACGACTAACGGTGCCATGCGGGAATGGATCCTGGAACGGTGGCCCAATACCAAACAGAACACCATCTCGTGTCAGATAATTGTCTGCACCGTATCGGACTACGATTTCCTGTATCGTCCGGAACGCGGGAAACTGGAGTTCTATGACCCGACAAGACATGGTCTATGGGAGATTTTTCTTCGGGAGGATGGACGGCCAGCGATACGACAGGTCAATGAAGAGGAGGTTCCGGTCCCGGAGGCCGTGGATTTACCCAGTGATGGGGCTTTCGCTGCCGAAGATCACCTTCGCGACTTCCTTGCCCGGCCACAAAACCTGGAAGCTATCGAACCCGAACTGAGCCTGTTCGTGGATGACGACGGCAACGACGGTGTCGAGTACGTCACTCCCGTAGGGCGAATCGACATCCTTGCGGAGGACAGGAACGGCGGGCTC
>CBESNX010000064.1:0-8130 GCA_965531025.1 uncultured bacterium | reverse complement strand
TTGCCGGGATTCTCCGGAGCGCGACCGAAACGCTGGGCGCGGGGTCAACCGAACCTTGCCAGGAACCGGACCAGCCTTTTCGTGCGCCCGCTGAACAGCGCCCCCGTGTAAAAGCTGCCGGCCGCCCGCTTGGAGATCTCGCTTCGGGTCGGATACGGGGCGATGACGTTGGCCATGTCCTTCACCTTGAGCCTTTTGCCGACGGCCAGCACCCAGGGCAGGATCAGCTCGCCGGCATGGGCGCCGACGATGGCGGCGCCGAGGACGCGTCCCCTGGGGGTTGCGATCACCTTGATCAGGCCGTCGGTGTCGCGTTCGGTCTGGGCGCGGTCGTTCTCCGCGAACGGCCAGCGCAGGATGCGAACCTCCCCGTGCCGGGCGCGGGCCTGATCCTCGATCAGGCCGACATTGGCGAGCTCGGGCGAGGTGAAGGTCACCCAAGGAACGGTGCGTTCGTCCACCTTCGCCGGCAGGCGGAACAGCGCGTTGCGAATGACGATGCCGCCGTGGTACCCGGCGACGTGGGTAAACTGGTGGCGGCCAACCACGTCACCGATGGCAAAGACCCGTTTGTTGGTGGTGCGCAGCCTGCTATCCACGGTGATCCCCCTCGGGGAATAGCCGATCCCGGCGTTCTCGAGCCCGAGGTTCGCGACGTTCGGCGCCCGCCCCGCGGCAACGAGAATGTCCGAGCCGGCAATGCGCGTTACGGGCCCGCCGTTCTCGAGCCGAACGGCGATGCCGTTCTCGTGTTTTTCGACGGCCGCCACCTTGACCCCCTCGAGAATCTCGATGCCCTCGGAACGCATCCGGGTGCGCACCACGTCGACCAGCTCCGGGTCGTCGTTGCTCAGGATCGACGCCATCTCGAGGACCGTCACCCGCGAGCCCAGACGGCGGTGGGCCTGGGCCATCTCCAGCCCGACGGGACCGCCGCCGATGACCAGAAGATGCGAGGGCGCCACCGTGTTGTCGAAGATTGTCTCGTTGGTGTAATAGGGAACCCGCTCGAGCCCCGGAATCGGGGGCACCATGGGCGCCGACCCGGCGGCGATGACGAAGCGCCGGGCCTTAATCACATATCCGCCGGCCTCGACCTCTTGCGGCCCGCTAAAGCGGGCCGGCGCCTGGATGACCTTGACCCCCAGCCCCTCGAACCGCTCCACCGAATCGTGGGGTTCGATCGCCGCGATCACGCCGTGCACATGATCGTGGACCTGGGCGAAATCCACCTCGGCTCCGTTTACGTTGATCCCGAAACGGCCGGCGTCATGGGCGTTACCGGCCGCCTGACCGGCGGCCAACAGCGATTTCGACGGCACGCAGCCGTAGTTCAGGCAATCGCCGCCCATCTTGTTCTTCTCGATCAGCACGCAGGACGCCCCCATCTGGGACGCGCCCGCGGCAACGGCAAGACCGCCCGAGCCGGCGCCAATCACGCAAATGTCCACTTTCAGCGTTTCCGTCATCCTTTTTCCCCGGAGGAAGTCAACGAGGCAAGCTATCGAGGCAGATCAACCAAGCAAATCGACGGGGCAAAGCGGGCGCTCGACGGTATCCGCAGCGCCCTTCCCGCGAAGCCCGATCACGGTCCCGGCATCGGATCGTTGCTTCCCCCGGCGTCGTCATTCAGCCCCTTGAACTTCTTGTAGGCGACAGGAACGAGGGCCAAAAGCGCCAGACCCACGAGCGGGATCAGGATGTCGGGCGCGAAAACTATGCTGAGGTCGGGCATCTCGCCGGCGTCGAACACGGCGCCCAGCCCATTGCCGACGCTGACGTAGACGAAGGTGCCGGGGATGATGCCGACGAACGTCGCGATTAAGTAGGTGCCGAGCGGCACGCCGAGCAGCGCCGGCACGAGGTTGACAAGCCAGAAGGGAAACAGGGGCACCAGGCGAAGGACGAGCAGGTAGTTGAGCGCGTTTTTCCGAAACCCCGCCTCCATTTTCTTCATGGCCGGGCCGGCCTTGGCCCTGAGCGCGTCGCCGAGCGCCGTGCGGGCGGCAAGGAACAGGGCCGTCGCGCCCACGGTGGCGGCGATCACCACATAGACGGTGCCGGCGATGGTGCCGAAGAAGAAGCCGCCGGCGATGGTCATCACCGCGCCGCCGGGAATGGAGAACGCGATCACCACCGCGTAACAGGCCATGAACAGGAGCGCGGCCCGCACGCCGTGGCTGGCGACGAACTGCAAGAGGACCTCGCGGTGATCCCTGAGCGCGTAGAAGCTCACGTAATCGTCGAGCCCGAAGGCAAAAAAAGCGGCCAGCCCGGCGACGAGCACGACAAGGGGCGTAAAGCGCCGCGCCGACCAGCTCTTGGCGGCGGGTCTGCTTTCGTTGCCGGTCATGCCATGTGCCTTCTTGACTCCGGAGAGCCGTGGTGACCGCCACAAATGCCCGGCGTGGACGTCAGCGGGAGAAAGATGCGCGCGGGCGGCCGCTTGGGCGCGGCCTTGGCCGGCGCGGGACCGGCGAGGGGTGCAAGCAAATCGTTCATCTCGGTGAAACCCTAACGCACTGCCGCCAATCTTTCCAACCGCTTCCCCCGTGGCGCGCAGTGCCCCGCGGCGCGCAGAGGGGGTATCATTGGCCATGGGTTAAGGCCAATCAAAGCTGATCACCAATTGGTGAGGGCCGCGACCCACGGCCATTGATCCACATTGACTTCCCCCCGTCCACATCTTATACACCGGACCCTGTTTTCCAAGAAGTCGTTCGACGGAGTGAGCCGTGAAACGCACCTATCAGCCGAGCGTCCTCGTCCGCAATCGACGCCACGGCTTTCGCACCCGCATGGCCACGCCCGGAGGACGCCGGGTCCTGGCCAACCGCCGGAGAAAGGGTCGCAAGCGACTCTCTGCCTGAACGATGAAGTTGGCTCTTGGCCGCCTCAAGCGGCGGGAAGAGTTCCTCCGGGTTGCCGGCGCGAAGCGCAAGTGGGTGGCCCCCGGGTTGATCCTGCAGGCGGCGCGCGTCGAGCGGGCCGGGCGCGGCGGCCCGGGCAACGGGGATACCCACAAGGCGAATAGCGGTGGGCCCAAGAGCGGCGGGCACGGCATTCGCGTCGGCTTCACCGTGAGCCGCAAGGTGGGCAAGTCGGTGGTCCGCAACCGGGTGCGCCGGCGCCTGCGCGCCGTCGTTGCCGAAGTCATGCCGGTCCATGCCAAGGCGGCGTTCGACTACGTGATTATCGGCCGGTCCCGGACCGTCACCCGCCCGTACCCCGCCCTGGTGCGGGACCTGAAGACGGCGCTCGACCGCCTGGGCGCCTTCCGTGAGGAACCGAAGCGGGAGGGCCGGGCGGCGAAGGTAGCGGCAAAGGAAAAGGCGAAAACGGCATGAGACCGATCGGCGCGGTCATAGGGGGCCTGCTCAAAGGCACGGCCTTGGGTCTGATCCGGGGATATCAGCTTCTGATCTCCCCGCTTCTCGGTCCAAGCTGCCGCTTTCGGCCGAGCTGTTCCCAGTACGCGTTCGAGGCCGTCGCCCGCTTCGGCGCGGTGCGCGGCGCCTGGCTCGCGCTCAAGCGGGTGGTCCGCTGCCATCCCTGGGGCGGGTCGGGATTCGATCCGCTGCCGGATCATGCCCATCCAACGGCGCGCGGCGGGCGCGGCGCACGCCCGTAACGCGCGGCGGCGATCGGGTTCGGTTTTTTACGCGAGACGGTTTTTCATGAGTGACCAGCGCAATCTCATCCTCGCGATCGTCCTTTCCGTCGCCATCATCGTGGGCTTCCAGTACTTTTACGACATCCCCAGGACGGAGCGGGAACGGGCGCGCCAGCAGGAGATATCGCAGGAGGCCCCCGGGCCGACCCAGGCGCCACCGCGGACGGGCGTGCTTCCAGCGCCTGCCGCCGACGTGCAGATTCCGAGCGCCGCAATCATCGACCAACCGGCGCAGTCGACGGTCCCGACACGAGAGTCCATCATGGACGCGAGCCCGCGGATCAAACTACTGTCGCACCGAGTGCGCGGGTCATTCAGACTTCGTGGTGGGCGGATCGACGACCTGACGCTGGTCGATTACCGGGAGACACCGGATCCCGACAGCGATCAGATCACGCTTCTGTCGCCTTCGGGCGCGTCCCATCCCTATTTCGCCCAGTTCGGCTGGGTTGTATCGGACCGGGAGATCGCCGTCCCTGGCTCGGAAACGGTGTGGCAGGCCAGCCGCAACGAACTCGCGCCAGGAAGGCCGGCGACGGTCACTTGGGACAACGGTGAAGGATTGCATTTCACCCAAGTCATCGCCGTCGATAATAATTACATGTTCACGGTGACCCAGCGGGTGCGGAACACTGGCACGAAACCGGTGACGCTGTATCCCTACGGGTTGGTTTCGCGCACCGGCACGCCCGAGATCTTGGGCTTCTTCATCCTTCATGAAGGATTGCTGGGCGTGTTCAACGGTACCCTTGAGGAGATCGACTACGACGACCTGCAGGACGAGGAGACGGGCAAATTCGACGAGCAGTGCAGCAAATTTTCACCAAATCTTGTGCAACCGCCCCCCAAGCAAGAGCAAGGCACGATTGAGAATTGCAGCAAAGGGGGATGGATCGGGATCACTGACAAATATTGGCTGACCGCTCTCATCCCTGACCAGAAATCCGAAGTGAGGACCCGTTTCAAGCATTTCCTTGGGAACGACAAAGACATTTACCAGGTCGATTATCGCGGCGCGTGGCAAACAGTGGCGCCTGGCCGATCCGTTGAGGTAACCGGCCGGCTCTTCGCCGGGGCCAAGGAGGTGAAGCTGCTCGACGCTTTCACCAAGGACCCGGGCATCCAACTCTTCGACCGCGCCGTCGACTGGGGGTGGTTTTGGTTCATCACCAAGCCGATCTTCTACGCCCTGGACTTCTTCAACGAACGTTTGGGCAACTTCGGCCTCGCCATCCTTTTGCTGACGGTGCTGATCAAGGCCGCCTTCTTCCCGCTCGCCAACAAGTCGTACAGAGCCATGAGCAAGATGAAGAAGCTGCAGCCGGAGATGGTGAAGCTCCGCGAGCGCTTCAAGGACGACCGCACGCGCATGAACCAGGAAATCATGGCGCTTTACAAGCGCGAGAAAGCCAACCCGGCGTCGGGTTGTATGCCGATGGTGATCCAGATCCCGGTCTTCTTCGCGCTTTACAAGGTGCTGTTCGTCACCATCGAGATGCGCCACGCGCCGTTCTACGGCTGGATCACGGATCTCTCGGCGCGCGATCCGACCAGCGTCTTCAACCTGTTCGGGCTTTTGCCCTTCGCGCCGTCGGATTTCCTGCCGGATTTCCTCGCCCTCGGCGCCTGGCCGCTGATCATGGGGGCGAGCATGTTCCTGCAGATGAAGCTCAACCCGCAGCCGGCGGACCCCGTTCAGGCCAAGATATTCTTGTTCATGCCCATCGTGTTCACCTTCATCCTGGCACCCTTCCCGGCGGGGCTGGTGATCTACTGGGCGTGGAACAACATGCTGTCGATGGCCCAGCAGTGGGTCATCATGAAGCGCGCGGGCGCGTACTCCTGAAGGCCGCCAGGGCCAATCGCGGGAGCGAGGACGGGCCGTGCCTGAGATGGGCCGCGGCGGCAAACCGCCGGCCGAGAGAAAAGAAGACGCAACGAACGGCGCTCCGGAATTCGCGCGCCGGCTGTTCGCGCAAGCGTGCGTGTTCGTCGCCGGCGCCGCCGGCCCCGGCCAGTTTCCCGACTCGGGCCTGCCGGAGGTCGCCTTCGCGGGCCGCTCCAACGTGGGCAAGTCCAGCCTGATCAACGCGCTTGCGGGACGCAAGAAGCTGGCGCGGATCTCGAAGGCTCCGGGGCGCACGCAGCAGATCAACTTCTTCACGCTCGGCGGGCGCCTGATCCTGGTGGACCTGCCGGGCTACGGCTACGCGCGGGCCGCCAAATCCAGGATCGAGGCCTGGACGCGGCTGGTCCGGGCTTACCTCGAGCGCCGCTCGACCTTGCGCCGGCTGTGCCTGCTGGTCGATGCGCGCCACGGACTCAAGAAAAGCGACCGTGACCTCATGGCCATGCTCGACGGGGCCGCGGTGTCCTACCAGGTGGTGCTGACCAAGGCCGACAAGGTCAAGCCCGCGGCGCTTGCGCGCCTCACGGAAAGCCTCCACGCCGAGCTTGCCGCGCATGCGGCGGCCCATCCCGACATCATCGCCACCAGCGCGCGCCAAGGCGGCGGCATCGACGAGCTGCGCGTCGCGCTCGCGACGGTAGCGGCGTCCGCCCATTTGGACTAAAGTCCGCCGCCATGAATCCAAAGAACTCCCCCCTCAAGGTCTGGCTCGAGAAGGCGAAGACGCTTTCCGAGGCGCTTCCCTACATGCGCCGCTATGCCGGAGAGACCTTCGTCATCAAGTACGGCGGCCACGCCATGGGCGATCCCAAGCTGGCGAAGCCGTTCGCCCGGGACGTCGTGCTCTTGAAGCAGGTGGGCATCAATCCCGTGGTCGTACACGGCGGCGGGCCGCAGATCGGCGAGATGCTCGAGCGGCTGAAGATCAAGAGCTCGTTCGTCGACGGCCTGCGCGTGACGGACCGCGCCACGGTGGAGATCGTCGAAATGGTGCTCTCGGGCTCGATCAACAAGCAGATCGTGACCACCATCAACGAGGCCGGGGGCACCGCGGTGGGACTTTCGGGCAAGGACGGCAACCTGATCGAGGCGCGCAAGCTGCGCCGCACCCGGCGGGAGAGCGATTCGAATATCGAGAAGATTCTCGATCTCGGCTTTGTCGGCGAGCCCCATCGGATCAAGCCGCATATTCTCGGCTGCCTCAACGAATCCGACATCATTCCCGTCATCGCCCCCATCGGCGTCGGCCCCAAGGGCGAGACCTACAACATCAACGCCGACACGGTGGCGGGCGCCTTGGCGCCGGCGCTCGGCGCCACGCGGCTTCTGATGCTGACCGACGTTGCCGGCGTGCTGGACAAGTCGGGACGGCTCGTCTCCAAGATGACGCTCGCCGAGGCCCGCGGCTACATCAAGGACGGCGCCATAGAGGGGGGCATGATCCCCAAGGTCGAAACCTGCATCGCGGCGGTCGAGAGCCACGTGGACGCCGCCGTCATCATCGACGGGACCGTGCCCCACGCCCTGCTCCTCGAAATCTTCACCGAGCACGGCGTCGGCACGCTGATCCACAGGAAGTAGCCGGGCCGAGGGACGATCGGGTGGGCTCATTTGAACGGGAGGCAGGCCAGCGGGCGGGTCAGGGGGGTTGTCACGGCGCGCAGGCTGGCCCACACTCACGCCGATGGCGATGACGCGCGTCAGCCCGGCGATGCGGCGAAGCACCCCGAAATCCAGCGCCAATGGGCAAGGGCGCGGCGCGTCCACGCCGTCGGGGGGCGCGGGCGCCGGGTCCGGTGCCGATGGCGCGGCCCTCCTTCACATCACCGAGTGGGTGTTCGATCTCGACAACACGCTCTATCCGTCCCACTGCCCGCTGTTCGCCCAGATCGACAGGCGCATGAGGGACTTCATCGCCCACCTCCTGGGCCTCGATCACACGGCGGCGAGGCGGCTGCAAAAACACTATTTCCATGCCTTCGGCACGACGCTCCGCGGGCTCATGCTCGACCACGGCCTCGACCCGGAAGCCTTCCTCGAGTACGTGCACGAGGTCGACGTTTCCGTCGTGCCCCCGGATCCGGCCCTGAAAACCGCCCTCAGCCGCCTCGAGGGGCGCAAGGTGGTCTTCACCAACGGTCCCCGGAACCACGCGGAGATTGTCCTGGAGAGGCTTGGAGTGCAGGGCCTTTTCGACGGCATCTTCGATGTCGCCGACGCCGGCTACATCCCCAAGCCCGATCCCCAATGTTACCGGCGAATGCTGGAAAGCCACGACATCGACCCCTATGCCGCGGTCCTGTTCGACGATATCGCGCGAAACCTGCCGCCGGCGGCGGCCCTTGGCATGGCGACGGTGCTCGTGACCGGGCCGGCGGATGGACAGGGGCAAGCGGCCGCGAAGCTCGCGCCCAACGCGGGCGTCGATCACGTCACCGACGACCTCGTGGGATGGCTCGAGAACGTGGCGGCGGCGCGTGCGGCCGGCGGCTGAGGGCGGGGCGGCGGTTGACAGGGAACGGCGGCTCGCGCATGTTCTGTGCCATCC
>CBESNX010000063.1:0-8140 GCA_965531025.1 uncultured bacterium | reverse complement strand
GAAGACGCGCCGCCCATGACGCCCGGCAGGACCTTGCGCAACAGCGTCCCCACGCCGCGCTCAACGAGATACGCCTGGAGCCGGTTGGCGTCGAAAATGCGCCGCGGCTCATCCAGCGGCCCCTCGAGGCGCATGCCGAACGGCGGCGCCGACGGGTGGTCGGTGAGCCGGAACTCGGCCTTCAACTCGATGAGCCAGCGGGGAAGATCGGCAACAACCCCCGCGGCCCGGCCCTCGCCGCCCTTGGCGATCATGCGGAGGTCCCGGGTGCGGACCACGCCGTCCGCGATGTCGAACGTCCCGGCCAAGCTCGAAAAGCGTGTCGAGCCCCCGGACATCGCCGCCTGTATGAGAGTCAGGAAATCGACGGCCGTGCTCAGGTTCTTGAGCCTCTCGTTCACGGCCGAGAGGTTGAAGCCCTTTATAACGCCGTCCTTCACGTCGAGCGCCGCCTTGCCCGTGAGCGCGGAGACCATGTCGAAATCGCTGCGCCCCGCGCTCGCGAGCTCCATGGTGAGATTCACGGTGCCGTCGAGGCCGTCGCCATCGGCGGCGTTAAAAAGCGCCTTGCGCAGATTGGCTCCGGCAACCTCGAGGGTGAGCGACGCGTCGGCCGCGCCCTCGGCGGTTTGCGGCGCGCGGATGCGGCCCGTAAGCGCAAAGGTGCCGTCGAACATGGCGCCTTCGATGCGCCCGACGTCGAGGACGCCGTTGGCAAGACTTACGTCCATGCGGGGCTTCTCGACGCGGAAGTCACGATAGCCGAGCGCCACCGATTCAAGCTTCACATCGGCATCGAAGAGCTTGAGCGCCGCGAGATCGACCGGCTCCCGGGACCAGCGCTCGGCCGGCGCGGGCGAGGGGCCCGCCCCGGCGGCGCCCGCAACATCCGCCGCGCGGGCCGCGTCCTTGGGCACGGGAAGGTACAGATCGGCAATGATCTCGCTCAACTTGAGCGCCGCCGTCAGCTTCGGCCTCGGCCCGTCGAGCTCGAGGCCGCCGCTCCCTGAGAAGCTGACGGGTCCAAGCTTGCCCGTAACGCCGGAGAGGGTGAGGCCCGAGGCATCGCTTGCGATGCTGGCCTCGATGCGGAAATCGCCGAGGTTGCTTCCTGCGGGCTTGAATTCCGGGTCGAAGCGCCGCACGAAATCCGTGAAACTCGGATCGCGCATCTCCACCTCGAGCGCATAGCCGGGCGCGGCGTCGAGCCCCGCGATCTCGCCCGCCACGGCAAGCGTGGTGGTGCCGGATCGAAGCGTCGTATCGAGAGTCAGCCTTCTCAACGTGCCCGCCGCGCGCCCTGAAAGCCTCACGCTCCCCAACCGCTCGGGCGGCACGGGCAGCGCAACGCCGGCGAACTGCAAGAGCCGGGCCGGGTCGGGCGCCGTGACATCGAACGCAAGGTTGATCTCGAGCGCGCTCGCGAATCCGCCGAGGCTGCCCGAGAGCTCGAGCTTGCCGCCGGCGAGGTTGCCGATGTGCGCCTTGCGCACCGTCAGGATCCCGCCCACGAGCGTGCCGTCGAAGCCGAAGTCCCGGACCCGCACCCGGTTATAGGTCAGCCGGCCGATGCTGGCCTTGACGTTGGCATCGAACGCGCCGAGCACGGCCAAGGGCGTCTCGCCGTCCGCGCCTCGCGACGTCGCGCCGGAATCTGTTGCATCGGACGAAGAAGCCAAATCCCCCCTGGCGTCATCCGGGGAGACGGGCAGGTACGCATCGAGGTTGAGGCGGTCGATCGCGATGTTGGCGCCGAAGGCGGGGCGGGTCCTGAGCGCGAAGACGATACCGCCCGTCGCCCGCGACGCGTCGAAGCGAAGGTCGAGGTTTTGCAGCTCCACCGTCTCTTGCGAGGCTTTGATCCCGGCGGTGAGCGAAACCTTGTGCAACCGGTCGGCGGGCACGTCCGAGGCGTCGATCCCGAGCCAGTCCAGGACGCCCCGGAAATTGTCGGCGACGGTTTCGATACGGCCGGTAAAGCGCGGCTTGCCGTCGGCGGATATCAGCACGCCGGTCAGCGAAACGTCGGAGCCGCCGGGCAGCAGGGCCGATGCCTGATGGAGGGTCGCCTTGCCTGCGGCAAGAGACGCATTGAGCCGCGCCTGGCGGATGACGCCGCCCCTGAACACCAGGGCGTCCACCAGGATGTCGACGGAACCGTGAATGTCCGAGGGCAGGGACAACTCCGTCGCTTTCGCCCGCCGGGTGCGCTCCGGGCCTTGCGTTGCCGGCGCGCGTCGCTTGCGCGCGCCGGCCCGCGGCTCCATGTCCAGCCACTTGTCGAGGTCGATGCGGTTGAACGAAAGCGCCGCGTCGATCCGTGGAACCTCCCCCAGCGCCACGTTGAGGGCGCCCGCCGCGCGGGTGTCCGCGAGCCGAAGCGCGATGTCGTTGGCTTCGAACCCGCCCGCCGACAGGACAACCGCGGCCTCGAAGCTGAAGGGCTGGGCGAAGAGCCCGGGAAGCTCCGGCGCCGCGCCGAGGACGGCGGCGAAGTTCGCCAGATCCGGCCCTTCCGCCTTGAGCTTGCCGGTCATCCTGGGTCCCGGAGCCCCGAGAGACAGCGTGCCGGAGAGCTGCGCTTTGGCGCCTGTGACATCGACCGACAGTTGGACCGGCGTCTTGCCGCCCGGCGCGAACCTGCCGGTGCGTCCCTCGAAGCTGATAGGCACGCCCTTGAACCTGAGATCGCCCGAGGCGCGCGCCGGCCCGGATAGGGTTTCCGCGGCGATGGACGCGTCAAGCGCCTCGACGCGCTCCACGCGGCCCGTGCGGCTGTCCCGGTAGATCAAGGTGCCCTCGACGATGGTGAGGCTGTCGAGTTGCACCGCGCCCTCCGCCCAGCCGCTTGCGGACCCCGCCGTGCCTTCGGGCGCCGGGCCTGCCGGACCCGTGGTTGGCGGTCCGAACTCCCAGTTGCGCCGGCCGTCGGCCAGGACCTCGAGCTCGATCACCGGCCCCTTGAGCGCCACCGACTCGACCACCACCCGGCCGGTGAGCAGCGGCAGGAACGAGATGCGCACCTCGAGGGATGCGAGCCGCACCATGTCGGGCGCCGCCGCGCCCTCGAGGTTGGCGAGCCTTGCCTCATGGACGGAAAGTCTCGGCGTCGGCAGGACCGCAAAGTCGACATCGCCGGCGATGGCGAAGTCGCGGCCCGTCGCCTCGCGAACCTGGTCCGCGATCTCGTCCCGGTAGTCGTTCCAGTCGATCAGGCTGGGGCCGACCAGGGCCGCCGCCAGGATCAGCACCAGCACGCTCAGGAGGCCGAATAGGAGTCGTCGCAAAAAATCCGCTCCGTGATTGCCGAAGACCAATTAGCCCCCGTTACGGACTTGCGGCCACGGCCAATTCAGTTAAGCTATGATAAGGAATATGGCGATTTAATGATACGGCCTGGAGCATGACACGCTGAGAGGGTCGCACGATCATGGGCGAAGTCGTCAATCTCAACCAGTACCGTAAGCGGCGCGAGCGGTCGAGATCACAAAAACGCGCCGCCGGCAGCCGCGCGAAAGGCGGCGGCGCCGGAGAACAGGAGACGCGCGTCGATCACGAGCCCGAGCGCGTGAAGGGCGACTTCGAGGACAAGCAGCCGGACAAACCCTCGCCGCCCGAAGGCACCCCCAGCGCGAGTTGACGCCCTTCCTGTGCGTCGCCTGAGGGCGCGGGCCAGGTTGGCGAGAGGGCGCCGCCCGCGTGCTCTCCGCTTTCGATGCTTCCGCTTCCTTTCAACCGGATTCGCCGAGCCTGCCAGCCTGAGGTGGGCCGAAACCGCCGCCGCCCGGGGTTTCGATGACGAACACGTCGCCCGCGGCCATCTCGGTCTGCGCGGTGCCGCCGAGCTCCTCGCGCTGACCGTTGGCGCGCTCGACCCGGTTGCGCCCCAGCGCCCCCGGCGCGCCGCCCGCGAGCCCGAAGGGGGCGACCTTGCGGTGGTTCGACAGAATCGCCGCCGTCATCGGCTCGCGGAACCGGATGCGCCGCACCGTGCCGTCGCCGCCCGAATGACGGCCCTTGCCGCCCGAGCCCGCGCGGATGGCGAAACTTTCCACCAGCACCGGAAAGCGCCACTCCAGAACCTCCGGGTCGGTCAGGCGCGAGTTCGTCATGTGGGTGTGCACGGCGTCGGTGCCGTCGAAATCCGGCCCGGCGCCGGCGCCGCCGCAGAGGGTCTCGTAATACTGGTAGCGCGCGTTCCCGAAGGTGAAGTTGTTCATGGTCCCCTGGGCCGCGGCCATGACCCCGAGGGCGCCGTAGAGCGCGTCGGTGATGCATTGCGAGGTCTCCACATTGCCCGCCACCACCGCCGCCGGGTACACGGGGCGCAACATCGAGCCCTCGGGGATGACGATGTTCAGGGGCTTGAGACAGCCGCCGTTCATGGGAATCTCGTCGTCGACCAGGGTGCGGAAGACGTAAAGCACCGCCGCCCGGCACACCGCCGCGGGCGCGTTGAAGTTGTTCTCTCGCATGCGCGAGGTGCCGGTGAAGTCGATCGTCGCCGAACGGTTGGCGCGATCGATGGTGATGCGCACGCGAATCTCGCTGCCGTCGTCGAGCGGGTAGGTGAAGCTTCCGTCCTTGAGCACCCCGATCACCCGGCGCACCGATTCCTCGGCGTTGTCCTGCACGTGCCCCATGTAGGCGTGGACGACGTCGAGCCCGAACTGGTCCACCATGCGCCGGACCTCGTGCACGCCGGTCTCGCAGGCGGCGATCTGGGCCTTAAGATCCGCGACGTTCTGATGCAGATTGCGCGCGGGCCACGGCCCGGCGGCAAGCAGGCCCGTGATCCGGTCCTCGCGGAAGCGCCCATCCTCCACCAAAAGCACGTTGTCGATCAGCGCCCCCTCCTCGTCGAGCGTCGTCGAGCCGGGCGGCATGGAGCCCGGGGTGATGCCGCCGATATCCGCGTGATGGCCGCGGGCGGCGACGAAGAACAGGATGTCCGCGCCCTCCTCGTCGAACACCGGGGTGATCACGGTGAGGTCGGGAAGGTGCGTGCCGCCGTTATAGGGCGCGTTGTGAACGTACACCTCGCCCGGCTTCATGGTGGTGCCGCCGTCCCTGGCGCGGGCGCGGATGATGGCCTCGACGCTCTCCCCCATCGAGCCCAGATGCACGGGCATGTGGGGGGCATTGGCGATCAGGCTCCCCGCCGGGTCGAAGATGGCGCAGGAGAAGTCGAGCCGCTCCTTGATGTTGACCGAGTACGCCGTGTTGGCGAGCGTCTCCCCCATCTGCTCGGCGATCGACATGAAGAGGTTGTTGAAGATCTCGAGCATCACCGGGTCGACATCGGTGCCGATCGCCGCGGCCCTCGCGACGGGTTTGGCGCGCGCGAGCAGCAGGTGGTTGCGCTCCGTCACCTCGGCCCGCCAGCCGGGCTCGACGACGGTGGTGGCGTTGGCCTCGATGATGATGGCCGGGCCGTCGATCCTGTCCCGCGGTAGCAGCGCGGCGCGCTCGAACACGGGCGTCTCGACGAAGCCGCCGGCCGTATACACCTCGACCGTCGTGAGCGATTCAAGGGGCGTCGCGCGCGGGGCCGCCGCGATCACGGGATCGTCCTCGGCCTCCGTCGCGCCGATCGCCTCGACCGAAACCGCCTCGACGAGGCGGTCCTTTTCGGGCATGACGAAGCCGTAGCGCCGGGCATGAGCCGACTCGAAGCCTTCGATAATGCCCTCGAGATCCGCGAAATCGACGATCAGCGCCGTGTCGGTGCCTTCGTAGCGGACGTGGACCTTGCGCCGCACCGTGACGCGCGAAGGGGCCACTTGCTCGCGCCCAAGCTCGGCCCTGGCGTCGGCCGCGAGCTCATCGAGAAGGGCCGCGAGCTCGGCGATGAGTCCCTCGGAGAGCTTCGCCTCGACGGCGCGCTCGCGCATCTCGCGCACGTCCGCCAGCCCCATGCCATAGGCCGACAGCACCCCCGCATGGGGATGGATGAAAATCCTGGTCATGCCAAGGGCGTCGGCCACGAGACAGGCGTGCTGCCCGGCGGCGGCGCCGAAGCAGCAGAGCGTGTATTTGGTCACGTCGTAGCCGCGCTGGATCGAGATCTGCTTGATTGCGTTGGCCATGTTCTCGACGGCGATCTTGAGGAACCCGTCGGCGACCTCGGCGGCGCTGCGCATATTCCCTGTCGCCGCCCTGATCTCCCCGGCCAGTCCGGCGAACTTCCTGTGCACGATGTCGGCGTCGATGGGCATATCGCCGCCGGGGCCGAAGACCCTGGGGAAGAACTCGGGCCTGATCTTGCCGACGCAGAGATTGGCGTCGGTCACCGTCAAGGGCCCGCCCCGGCGATAGCACGCCGGCCCCGGATCGGCGCCCGCCGAGTCGGGACCGACCCGGTAGCGCGCCCCGTCGAAATGCAGGATCGAGCCGCCGCCCGCCGCCACCGTGTGAATCCGCATCATCGGCGCGCGCATGCGCACGCCGGCGACCAGGGTTTCGAAGGCGCGCTCGTACTCGCCGTCGAAATGGGCGACGTCGGTCGAGGTGCCGCCCATGTCGAAGCTGATGATGCGCTCAATCCCGGCCATGGCCGAGGTGCTGACGGCGCCGACGACGCCGCCGGCGGGCCCGGAAAGGATGCTGTCCTTGCCCTGGAAACGGCGCGCCTCGGTCAGCCCGCCGTTGGACTGCATGAACATGAGGCGCACCTCGCCGAGTTCCCGGGCGACGCCGTCCACATAGCGCCTCAGGAACGGCGAGAGATAGGCGTCGACCACGGTTGTGTCGCCCCGGCTTACGAGCTTCATCAGGGGGCTTACCTCGTGGGAGACCGAGACCTGGGTAAAGCCGATCTCGCGGGCAAGCGCCGCCACGGCGCGCTCGTGATCGGGATAGCGGTAGGCGTGCATGAACACGATGGCGGCCGAGCGGATGCCCTCGCCGTACGCCTTCTCGAGCCCCCCGCGCGCGCTTCCGAGATCGACGGGGCAAAGCTCCTCGCCTTGCGCCGAATAGCGCTCATCGACCTCGACCACGGCGCGATAGACGAGGTCGGGCAGCAGAATATGGCGCTCGAACAGCTTCGGGCGGTTCTGGTAGGCGATGCGGAGCGCATCGCCAAAGCCCTTCGTGATGACCAGAACGCATGGCTCGCCCTTGCGCTCGAGAAGCGCGTTGGTCGCCACCGTTGTGCCCATCTTGACCGCTTCGATCGGCGCGTCGGGGATGGTGTCGCCGGCGCCGAGGTTCAGGATCTCGCGAATGCCCGCGATCGCCGCGTCCCGGTACCGGTCCGGGTTTTCGGACAAGAGCTTGCGGGCGATCAAGGTGCGGTCGGGCCGGCGCGCCACCACGTCGGTGAAGGTGCCGCCGCGGTCGATCCAGAACTGCCAGCGCCCTTCCGCTGCGGCGGCACTATCGTTCGATCCGGCCATGTAGCGGTCCTTGTGAAGTGGTCCTGGAGGTTCGGGGCCGAGCCCGATAGTGGAAATATCCCGCCCGCCCGTCAAGGAACGCAAGGCCGACGAGCTTTTGCGACCCGGAAGGCGCGCCGCCGCGGCGGGCAAAGAACCGCTCCATGTGTTCCTTGAAGGGGCCACGAACAAAGTGATAAGAGTGACTTGGTGACAGGGAGGGTCCTAGGATGAAGTTCCGAATCGCGCTACTCTTTTTTGCCATGTTCCTCGGCACGAGTCTGGTGGCGTCCCGATTGACGATCGATTCGGCGGGAGAAGCCGCTGCGCGAATCGACCGATGGACGGACGAGATCATGCGCTGCTTTCCCGCCAGGTGTCTCGTGCCGATCATGGCCGAGCGAACCCTCACAGGGCCGGTCTCTCCGAGAGAAATCCATTAGCAAGAAAGCGTAACGGGGCCGCAAGCGGAGTATATTCGGGCGCGCACGGGCGCATCTGAACAAAGCCGCCGGGGCGAGGCCGTCATGAGTGTCTGGGGCAAGGTCATCGGAGGCGTCGCCGGGTTCGCGATCGGCGGGCCCTTCGGCGCCCTTTTGGGCACCCTGGCCGGGCACACGGTGGACCGGGCCCGCTCCCAGGCCGGGGAGGCCGACACCACCGCCAACCGCCAGGTCGCCTTCACCATGGCCGTCATCGTGCTCGCGGCCAAGATGGCCAAGGCCGACGGCCGCGTGACCCGGGACGAGGTCAACGCCTTC